>NZ_MEEL01000038.1:0-35886 GCF_001724435.1 Microbacterium sp. SCN 69-37 | reverse complement strand
CTCAGAGAGCGGCGACCTGCTTCGCGATCGACGACTTGCGGTTCGCGGCCTGGTTCTCGTGGATGACGCCCTTGCTCACGGCCTTGTCGAGCTTCTTGGACGCCTTCGCGAGCGCCTTCTCGGCAGCGGCCTTGTCGCCGGCGGCGATCGCCTCGCGGGTGCGACGCACCTCGGTCTTCAGCTCGCTCTTGACGGCCTTGTTGCGCTCGCGCGCCTTCTCGTTGGTCTTGTTGCGCTTGATCTGCGACTTGATGTTCGCCACGTTCGACGGCTCTTTCGTTCGGTTTTCGATGGATGTGCCGGGGTAGCGGTAGAGGGACGCCTCCGGCGGCGTGCGGGGTGGGACCCACACGCAAGCCAATCACCGAGTCTATCAGGTCGCCGCGCGCCGCCCCCGCAATGCGGGCTCCGGCGCCGGGCGTGCGGCATGATCGGCTCGTTCGGCCTCATCGACGAGGCCCGCCGACGAAGGAGTCGCCGTGACTGCCGCCTCGCCAGACCCGAGCACCCGGAACGCGCCCCGACGCGCCGGTGCCGCATGGTTCACACTGTTCACCCTCGCGTGGCTGGCGATCTGGACAGCCCAGCTGACCCCGCTGCAGCTGCTCATCCCGCTGCAGCTGAACACCCCCGGCGACGCCGACCGGTGGATCTCGGGAGTGGTGTCCTCGGGGACGGTTCTGGCAGCCGGCGGCCTCGCGGGTGTCATCGCCGGCCCACTCGCCGGCGGCATGAGCGATCGCACCCGCGGCGCCTTCGGCAGGCGTCGTCCGTGGGCGCTCGGGGGAGTGGTACTGGGCGTCTTCTCGCTGATCGGCCTCGCGTTCGCCACGGGCCCGTGGACGGTGGCGATCTCGTGGATCGGCGTCTCCGTCGGTGTCGCCGTCGCATCCGCAGCGTTCACCGCGATGATCGCCGACCAGCTCACCGAGCAGCGCGGCACCGCTTCCGCCTCGATCTCGTCCTCGCAGGCCCTCGGAGTCGTCGTCGGCGTGGGGGTCATCGTCCTTCTCGGCCTGGGCGTGATCGCGGGGTATCTCGTCCTCGGCGGCGTCCTGCTGATCGCGGGCGGCCTCGGCGCCCTGCTGCTGCCCGACCCGCCCGCACCCGCCGCTTCCGCCACCGCACGCACCCGTCTCTCCGCCGCGGAGCGCTTCGCCGCATTCCGGGACCGCGATTTCGCGTGGATGCTGTGGGGGCGTCTCGTCGTCAACATCGGCAACGCGCTCGGTACCGGCCTGCTGCTGTTCTTCCTTCTCTACGGGCTGCACCGCGACCCGGCCGACGCGCAGGACGAACTGCTGCTGCTCATCGTCGTCTACACCGTCTTCGTCGTCGTGGCCTCCGTCGTCGCCGGGGCGATCTCGGACCGCACCGGACGCCGACGCGGCATGACGGTCGCCGCGGCCTTCGTGCAGGGCGCTGCCGCTCTGCTGCTCGCGGTGTTCCCGTCCTTCGACATCGCCCTCGTGGCGGCCGCACTGCTGGGCGTCGGGTACGGCGCATACATGGCCGTCGGGCTCGCACTCGGCACCGACCTCCTGCCGTTTGCCGAGGACAGCGCGCGCGACCTGGGCTTCGTCACCGTTGCGGCGAGCCTGGGGCAGCTGCTGGGACCGCTCGTCGGCGCCGGCCTCGTCGCCGCCGTCGGGGGGTTCTGGCTGCTGTTCCTCGGCGGCGCCGTGCTGTCGGTGCTCGGCGGACTCATGACCCTGATGGTGCGGGCTGAGTCCCGGCATCCATCGTCGCCAGCGCCAGATCCACAACGGCGTTGAAGACCCGCGGACGCATCGCGGTGACCAGGTGCGAGGTACGTGGCACCACGATGAGCTCCGCGGCGGGCACCAGAGACGTGAACAGCCTCTCGTTGATGCGCAACTGATCGAACTGCCCGTTCACGAACCACGTCGGCACCGCGATGCGACGCAGCGCGGCGAGCAGGTCGAGCACCGACAGGCTGCGCAGCGCGGTGTCCTGCGCGTCATACGCATACCCACCGGCGCCGAAGTCGGCCCTCGTCTCGACGGGCAGCGTGCGATCGAGCACCCACTCGGCGATCGGTGCGCCGCGGCGGGGAAGCCGATCGAAGCCGCGAGCGAGCGTGCGATAGGTCTGCAGCGCCACGCCGCGCGGGATCGCGGTGCAGGATGCCGCGATGAACGCGTCGACCGGCGGGCGCTCCGCCGCGCCGACGTACTCGATGGACACGAGACCGCCCATGGAGTGGCCGACGAGCAGCACACGACCGCGTGTGGCGGCATCGCGCACCGCGCCGTCGATCGTCGCGAATGCGCCGTCGAGCGTGAAGGGCTCGCCCATCCGCGCACCGTGGCCCGGGAGATCGAGCGCGACCGCGTCGATGCCGCGGCCGTGCAGATGCTCGACCTGCGCGCGCCACATCGTCGCCGAGGTACGGATGCCGTGCACCATCACCACCGTCGTCGCCATGGTCTTCAGCCTAAGCAGTCGGTGCGGCGCCGGACCCGACGTGCGCGCAGGCACGCACGAGGCCCCGGACACCCGCCGAAGCGGGGCCGGGGCCTCGGGTGCGAGCGATCAGCCCATGAGGCTCCGACGACGACGTGTCATCGCGAGCAGCAGGCCGGCCGCGAGCAGGAACGCTCCGCCGAGCGCGAGACCCCAGGGGAGCTCGGCGCCCGTGGTGGCGAGTGTGCCTTCGCCGACCACCTGCAGCGGAAGGTTCAGCACGACCCGTCCGTCGGCACCCAACACGATGAGGTGGTGAGTACCCAGCGGGAGCGTCGACGGCACGGTCACGGTGAACGTCACGCGGCCCGCGGCATCAGCGGCCGGGATGCCGGTGATGACGATCGGATCGCTGTTCAGCGTGGCGACCACCTGTTCGCGCGCGCCCAGCCCGGTGAGGGTCACCGTGAACGACGCGCCGCGCTCGATGCGCCCATCGGCCGACAGCCCCGCGCTCGACACACCCGCCGCCGCACCGCCGGTGCTCGGCAGCGTCGTCGACGGCGACGGAGACGGCGCACCGGTCGGGGCGCCCGTCGGGGAGGGCGAACCGGTCGGGGACGCGCTCGAGGTCGGGTCCGGCGTCGGTGCGGTGGTGGTGACCAGCACAGCGCGTCCGACCGGCGAGGGCGCCATCGGCTTGACCGCCGCTGCGTAGGCGAGCGTCGCGTCGAGGTCGACCTGACCGGTGTCGGTGCGGGCGGTTCCCTGCGCGAACGGCGTGAAGCCGTCCCCGCCGTTGGCGAGGAACGAGTTCGTCACCACCGTGAAGGTGTCGGCGTCGCTGATCTTCTTCCCATCCAGCGACATCGACACGATGTGTCCCGACCGCGACGCCGTCTGGCCGGCGAGCGGTGCATCCTCGGTGTACTCGTAGGTGAAGCCCTTCGAGACGCCCAGGTGCAGCTTGGGACGGTCGCCGGTCGACTGCCACTGGCGCGTCAGGATGTCCTTCAGCTGGGCACCGGTGAGGGTCACCGTGACGAGCGTGTTCGCGAACGGCTGCACGGCGGCGAGTTCCTTGAAGGTCACCGTGCCGTCTCCGGTCCGCAAGAGGTCGGCACGCAGTCCACCCGGGTTCATCAGCGCGATCTGCGCCTTCGTGCCCGCGTAGGCCGGGTTGGTGCTCGTGGCCCAGAGGTAGATGTCGGCGACGGTGTTGCCCATCGTCGACTCGACTCCGCGGTCCGAGCCGCCCTTCCCGCCGCGCAGGATGTCAGCCGTGATGGCACCGACCGGCTTGGAACCGATCGTGATGGCCTGCGCGGTGAAGCCGGCGACCATCGAGGCGACCGCCGCATCGGCCGGGTAGGCCTTGGCGAGCGCCTGCGTCGATCCGGTCGCCGACACCAGCTCGTGAGCGTCGGTGTCGTACTGCAGCGACAGCTGGCCGAGCGCCTTGCCGTACTCCGCCGCCTGGATGACCGGTCGCAGCTTCCCGCTGGAGCCCACCTGCACGTTGCACGCGTATGTCTGGTGCGTGTGCGCGGAGACAATGGCGTCGATGTGGCTGGATGCCCCGCGGATGAGGGTGCCGAAGTCCGACGGGTCGGTGGCGACCGCATCGCACTGGTTCGACACCGACGACCCGGAGTGCGTCAGCAGCACCGTGACATCGGCCAGATCACCGTTGGAGATCTTGTCGGCGACGCGGTTGGCCGCCTCGAGCTGGTCGCCGAAGTCGATGTCCTTGATTCCCTGCGGATCGACCATGCGTGCCGTGTCGGTCGTGACGGTGCCGATGAACGCGACGCGCACGCCGTCGATCGTCTTCACGGCGTACTCCGGGAGCGCCGGCGTCTTCGTGCCCTTCTGGTACACGTTGGCGCCGAGCGCGTAGGGCGAGCCCGCCGCGATCTGCTCCGGCGTCACGTTCTTGACGTCGGTGTTACCGCCGAAGCGCGGCAGAACGCGGCCCTTGAGGTCGTCGAAGCCACGGTCGAACTCGTGGTTGCCGACAGCCGACACCTCCAGGCCGGACGCCTTGAGAGCATCGATGGTCGGGCTGTCCTGCTGGATCAGCGAGGTGAAGGTCGACGCCCCGATGTTGTCGCCGGCCGAAACCAGGATCGTGTTCGGGTTCTTCGCCTTCTTGGCGGCGACGGCCCCGGCGAGAACGGCGGCTCCCGCCTCGCCCTGGCTACCGGCTTCGATGCGACCGTGGAAGTCGTTGATCGTCAGGATGTCGATCATCGTCGGTGCGCTCTTGCGCGCGGACAGACCGACCTTCAGCGGATCGTGATCGCTCGAGCGATACGGACCGTCCTGCCAGAACAGCGTGCCGTGGTTGTTGTAGCGGCTGTACTCCAGCGCCACCGACTCGCCCGAGTTGATGTTCCAGACATCCCCTCCGGTGACGCGCTTGCCGGCCGCCACGTTCAGCAGCACGTGGTCGAGCGAACCCGAGAGACCGTCGAACGAGTAGGTGGAACGCCCCACCTTCAGCGCCGACTCGGCATCCGTGTAGCCCGCGTCGTAGAGGACCTTCAGCGGGTCCTCCTGGGTGTAGGAGTTGAAGTCGCCGACGAGGACGGCGGCCTCGCCGGTCGTGGTGATCGAAGAGACCCAGTCCCGCAGAGCGGTCGCCTGAGCGACGCGCGCCGGGTTCCAGGCACCCTGGCCGTCCTTCTGGTCGGCCTGCGATCCGCTGGCGCCGCTGGAACCCTTCGACTTGAAGTGGTTCACGACGAACAGGAACGGCTCGCCGCCACCCGCGGGCGCGAACTTCTGCGCGATCGGCTCGCGTGCGTTGTCGAAGGCCTGCCCTGAGCCGGACTGCGTCCCCAGCGCGAGCGCATCGCCGACCGGGGCGACCCGTGCCGGCTGATAGATGATCGCGTTGCGGATGACGTCCTGCTGCGACGCATCGGGCAGCTGAGCGGATGCCGGGACGTAGGCCCACTTCTCGCTTCCCGCAGCGGCGTTGAGCGCCGCGACGAGGGTCGAGACGGCCTTGTCCGGCGTCGACGGCGTGGACTTGGCCGAGTTCTCGATCTCCATGAGACCGACCACCGAGGCATCCAGCGTGTTGATGGCCGAGACGATCTTCGACTGCTGCCGGGCGAGGTCCGCCGCACCCCACGCACCGCGCAGGTCGCAGCCGCCGCGCACGTTCGTGCCGACGCCGGCGCGGTCGGTGTACGGCTGGCAGGACGCATCGGACGAGCCGAGCGTCGTGAAGTAGTTGAGCACGTTGAACGAACCCACGCTGAGGTCACCGCCGACCGAGGCGGGAGCCGCGGTGCGCGGGTTGGTGAAGCTCGCCTGCCCCTGCGTCTTGCCATCGCCGGCGAGGAAGGACACCGGGTTCAGCTTCCATGCGTTGTTGCGGTAGTCGAGCACGAACGTGCCGCTCAACGATGCCGTGCCGCCGACGACGACCGGCTTGTCGAGCGAGACATAGGCCGGAGTCAGGTCGCCGTTGAGCAGCGCGCCCGCACCCTTGTTCGCCCGCGCGGCGTAGTCGAGCGAACCGCCGTCGTCGAGGATGACGCCGCGGGCCAGGTTGTCGGCCGCGACGGCTTCGGCCTCGGAGGATCCGGGCCGCGCGACGTCGGTGGGCTGACGAAGAACGCCCGCGCCTGCCGCAAGGCCGACCTCGCCGTACCGGTTCGTGTTGTTGGTGTTGGTGACCGTGAAGGTGCTCGAGACGCTGACGAGCATCGACTCGAGGCTCTCGCGCTGAGTGATGGCACTCGGCCAGGTGGTGAGCACGACGGGGGTGGGCTTCGCAGCATCCGCGATCTTCGTCGCCTTGCCGGCGTCGACGGTGAGCTGGGTAAGCCCGTTGAACTCGCCCGCCGTGCCGGTGACGCGCACGGTGTCGCCGAGTGCGACCTCGCTGGCCACGGCCGAAGTCTTCGCATAGACGAAGATGGCGTCGGATGCCGTGTGGGTGCTCAGATCGACCGTGCCGCCCGTTCCGGGCGTCTGGATGACGTAGCCGTTGTAGCCGCCCGTCGCGTAGTGAGCGGTGACGACGCCTTCCGTCGTAACCGTCTGACCGTTCAGCGGCGTCTTGTCGGCGGATCCCTGAATCGCGGCGATCGATGTGATCGTCTCGGTGCCGGGGGTTCCCGTCGACGTCGGCTGCGGCGTCGGGGTGGACGTCGTCGTGGGCTGGGGAGTGGGGGACGCGGTACCGGTCGGCCCGGGCGTCGGCTCCGCGCCGGAGGCGGAGTTCTGCGGAGTGGGGGCGCCCACGGCGAAGTCCGCGCTGTTGACGGCAGTGTTGGTGTGCGACGCGTTACGCGAGATGCTGGTCGCGTTCTCGGTCGCGGAAGCGGGGGAGCCGGCCGCGGGTGTCGCGGAGTCTCCCCAGGCCACGTAGTCGACGACGCCCGCATCGTTCGGCCCGGTGATGGCGGCCGAGCTGGAGACGAGGGCGACCTTGCCGGTCGTCCCGCTCAGCGCGAGCGAGCCGACGGCATCCGGTGTGGGAAGGGGCGTCGTCCCGCCTTGCCCCTTCGCCTCCTGGACGAGGAATGTGCGTCCGGCGGCGATGGTGCCGCTGAGGGGCTGCGCCGAGAACTTGTTGTCGCCGCCTGCTGCGGCGTACTGCAGCGTCCAGCCGTCGAGGCTGACCGGCGCCGACGAGACGTTCACGAGTTCCACGAAGTCGTGCGTGTAGGTGGCCTTGCTGTTGCCGCCCCCGCCGTAGACCTCGTTGATGAGCACGGCGGCGTCCGCGGAGACCGCCGCCCGAGCGGGAAGAGCGGCCAGACCCGCGCCGGTGAGGGCGAGGGCTCCGGCGGTGATGGCGGCGACGAACGAGCGTCGCTTCCGCCTCTCGGCGGTGGGACGCATGGGCGGTTTCAGGGTCCTAGCGCAACGCCCTTTCGAGGGAGCAGGTTGTGTCGAGAAGGATTGCGTGGGAGACGCGGGCGGCGGCGGTTCATGGCCTGATCGCGGGCCGTTCGGCTCTCGAGTTCGCGCCGACGCTGGGTGTCAGCATGAGTGTCGTGAAGCTGTGGGCCAGGCTCGCGGGCGTGGAACTCATGACGGGGCGCCTCGGCGGTGCGAGACCGATGCTTATGGATGCCGTGATCGAGGAACGCGATGACCGCGGGTATCGGCGTTTGACGCTGGCGGACCGCTCATTCATTCAGGCGGGCTTGGCGATGCGTCCTCCGCTGTCGGTCAGGACGATCGCGAGGGAGCTGGGCGTGTCGGCTTCGACGGTCTCCCGCGAGGTCCGTGCGCATCAGGTGCGGCACTGGGAGACACAGCATTACGACGCGCGTATCGCGCACTACCGAGCATTGGCGGCTCGTCCGCGGTCGCGACCCGGGAAGCTCGAGCATCCTCCGCTGCGCGCCGCGGTCGTGTCACGCTTGAACAACCGATACTCGCCGCAGCAGGTCGCGGGCGAGCTGACGCTGATGTTCCCTGACGACCCGGAGATGCGTGTGTCGCACGAGACGATCTATCAGGCGCTCTACGTGCAGGGCAAAGGCGCCTTGCGTCACGAGCTCACAGTCGAGAAGGCGCTGCGGTCCGGGCGGACGGCACGGGTCCCGAAATCGAAGCTGCCGCGCCGGTCGAGCCGCCCCTGGCTGGAAGGGGCACGGTTGGCTGACCGTCCCGCCGAGGTTGAGGCCCGTGCGGTGCCGGGCCACTGGGAAGGAGACCTCGTCGTCGGTCCGGGCAACTCCGGGATCGTGACCCTGGTTGAACGCGCGCACCGATTCACACTCCTCGGGCGGCTACCCGGGCAACGCGACAGCAAGACTGTCACGGATGTCCTCGTCGGCATGATCCGAGAACTCCCCGCGACGTTGGCCCGCACGATCACGTGGGACCAGGGCGCCGAGATGGCCGAGCACGCTGCGTTCACCGTCGCCAGCGACTGCAAGGTGTTCTTCTGCGATCCGCACTCGCCCTGGCAGCGTGGCACGAACGAGAACACAAATGGACTGATCCGCGACTTCTACCCCAAGGGGACGAACTTCAACGAGATCAGCGACGAAGACCTCGCCGAAACCCAGCGGCTCCTGAACATCAGACCGCGTCGCATCCTCGGCTACCGGAAACCAGCTGACATGATCAACGAACTGATCAACGGTGTTGCGTTAGCCAACTGAAACCGCCATGGCGTCCGGTGTCGGATCTGACACGTGTTCTCCCTGATTTCGCATGCAACAGCGGACAGCCGCATACACGGCGGTCCTCTTCGGTGATTGAGTGCCGATGATGAGGTGGCTGTGAGACGAAAAGGTTTCACCGAAGTGAACGCCGCACGACATCCGGTCCCATCGAACGTGAGATCGAGCTTCTGTGGCGCGGATCGCGGCGGCAAGAGAATGAGCGGTTAGCTCTTTCTCATCCTGCGCGGCCCTGGCGCGTCGCGCGACGGGGACGCTAGAGTCCCGCGCGCAGCGGCGCGGGGGCGCCGCCGCAGACGCCGGTAGACTGCTCGGGACATGTCACCCCGCGCCCTGAAGCCTCTCGAGCCGTCTGCGACCCCTCCAGAGCTGATCCGCAATTTCTGCATCATCGCCCACATCGACCACGGCAAGTCCACGCTGGCCGACCGCATGCTGCAGATCACCGGCGTGGTCTCGGACCGCGATATGCGTGCGCAGTACCTCGACCGTATGGACATCGAGCGCGAGCGCGGCATCACGATCAAGTCGCAGGCCGTCCGCATGCCGTGGGCGACGACCGACGGCACCTTCGCACTGAACATGATCGACACGCCCGGCCATGTCGACTTCACGTACGAGGTCTCGCGCTCGCTGGCCGCCTGCGAGGGCGCCATCCTTCTCGTGGATGCCGCGCAGGGCATCGAGGCGCAGACCCTCGCGAACCTCTACCTGGCGCTGGAGAACGACCTCCAGATCATTCCGGTGCTCAACAAGATCGATCTGCCCGCCGCCGATCCGGAGAAGTACGCCGCAGAGCTTGCGAACCTCATCGGCGGCGACCCCGCCGACGTGCTGCGGGTCTCGGGCAAGACGGGCATGGGGGTGGAGGAGCTGCTCGACCGCATCGTCGAGCGCATCCCCGCGCCGGTCGGCGACGCCGACGCCCCGGCGCGCGCCATGATCTTCGACTCCGTCTACGACGCGTACCGCGGCGTCGTGACATACGTCCGCATGGTCGACGGCAAACTCGAACCGCGCGAGCGCATCCAGATGATGTCCACGCGAGCGACCCACGACCTGCTCGAGATCGGTGTCTCCAGCCCCGAGCCGGTTCCCACCCGGGGCCTCGGCGTCGGCGAGGTGGGCTACCTCATCACCGGCGTGAAGGACGTGCGCCAGTCGAAGGTCGGCGACACGATCACCAACCACCGCAAGCCCGCAGGACAAGCGCTGGCCGGCTACACCGACCCCAAGCCGATGGTCTTCAGCGGCATCTACCCGATCGACGGCAGCGACTACGCCGATCTGCGTGAGGCGCTCGACAAGCTGAAGCTGTCGGACGCGTCACTCCAGTACGAGCCGGAGACCTCCGTCGCGCTGGGCTTCGGGTTCCGTTGCGGATTCCTGGGCCTGCTGCACCTCGAGATCATCACGGAGCGGCTGTCGCGCGAGTTCGGCCTCGACCTGATCACCACGGCCCCGTCGGTGACGTACGAGGTCACGACCGACACCGGCGAATCCGTCACGGTCACCAACCCGAGCGAGTACCCGGACGGCCGCGTCGCGAGTGTCTCGGAACCGGTCGTCAAGGTCGGCATCCTGCTGCCCAAGGACTACGTCGGCACGGTGATGGAGCTCTGCCAACAGCGCCGCGGAACGCTCCTCGGCATGGACTACCTCAGTGAGGACCGGGTCGAGCTGCGCTACAACATGCCGCTCGGCGAGATCGTCTTCGACTTCTTCGACCACCTGAAGTCGAAGACCCAGGGCTACGCGAGCCTCGACTACGAGCCTGCCGGATCCCAGGAGGCCGATCTCGTGAAGGTCGACATCCTGCTGCAAGGTGAGAAGGTCGACGCGTTCAGCTCGATCGTCCACCGGGAGAAGGCGTACGCGTACGGCACCCTCATGACCGAACGCCTCCGCAAACTCATCCCGCGCCAGCAGTTCGAGGTGCCCATCCAGGCCGCCATCGGCGCGCGTATCATCGCGCGCGAGAACATCCGCGCCATCCGCAAGGACGTGCTCGCCAAGTGCTACGGCGGTGACATCACCCGTAAGCGCAAGCTGCTGGAGAAGCAGAAGGAGGGCAAGAAGCGCATGAAGATGGTCGGTCGTGTCGAGGTGCCCCAGGAGGCCTTCATCGCTGCGCTCTCCGGCGATGTCGAAGGCAAGGACAAGAAGTAAGCCGGACGCCCCGGTTAGGCTTGACATCATGCGTCGCGGGAGCTTTCAGGACGACACGGTCGACTATGCCGCCGTCGGCGCCACGCAGGCGCACGACCTGATGAGCTATCCGCCGGAGAACAGCGTCCCAGCGGAGCACTCCTGGCTGCTGGGCAGCGGACAGGCTCGCTTCGAGTCGTCGGCCGACGCACTGCTGTCGTGGACGGCGCTGCGCGGAGCGGGTCTCACGATCTCGGACGTGCGTCCAGCGGCCGGCCCTATGTACACCGGGGTCGGCTACGACGTCGACGGCAATCCGACGGTGGCGAGCCGTCTGGAAGCCGACCAGCGCTTCGACGCCGACGGGACCCCGTACGTCGCTGCGGGAACGACGGTGCGGGTGCGCGGACACGTCAAGGGCATGAACGCGGACGGTGAGCTGCGCGTCATCTACGCGATCGAAGAGCCCCGGCGCGTCGGCTTCGCTCTGGGGACGGTCGGCGACTCCGTCGTGAGCGGCGAGGAGTCGTTCATCGTGACGTGGGCAGACAACGACGAAGTACGGTTCACGGTGCGCGCCTTCGACCGTCCCGTCGCCACGCTCTACCGCATCGTTCCGGCACTGGTGAAGCGACGCCGTCGTGAGCTGTTCCGCGGGTACCTGCAAGCCATCTCTCCGCTGTACACGACGCCGGCCTGATGGGCTCCGCCCTCCCTCTCGGTGACCCCGCGCCGGTCGACGGCGCGCTGCCGTCCGACATCTCGATCGACCCCGCCCGCGACTTCGGCGTCTACCTGCACGTGCCCTTCTGCCGGGTACGCTGCGGCTACTGCGACTTCAATACCTACACCGCCACGGAGCTCCGGGGCGCGCGCCAGGATGCGTACGCCGACGAGGTGCTCCGCGAAATCGCTCTCTCACGGGGCGTGCTGTCGGCGCGGGGGCCCCTCCGCGCGGCATCCACCGTCTTCTTCGGCGGCGGCACCCCCACTCTGCTTCCCGCGGGGGATCTGGCACGGATGCTCGACGGCATCCGCTCCGCCTTCGCGCTGGCCGCCGACGCCGAGGTCACCGTCGAGGCCAACCCCGACACGGTGACCGTCGCAATGGCACACGAGCTGGCAGAGGCCGGCGTGACCCGCATGTCGATCGGCATGCAGTCGGCCGTGCCCCACGTGCTCGCCGCACTCGAGCGCACCCACGATCCGGCCGGCGTGCAGACGGCCGTCGACGCCGGGCGCTCGGCCGGCCTCGATGTGAGCGTCGATCTGATCTACGGCGCGCCGGGGGAGTCGTTGGACGACTGGCGTCGTTCGGTCGAGGCGGCCGTGGCGCTCGCACCCGACCACATCTCCGCGTACGCGCTCATCATCGAAGAGGGCACGAAGCTCGAGCGCCAGATCCGCCGCGGAGAGGTCGCCGCGCCGGATGACGACCTCCAGGCCGACATGTACGAGCTGGCCGACGAGGCGTTCGCATCGAGCGGGTTCGGCTGGTACGAGGTGTCGAACTGGGCGACGGACACCGCCCACCGCTCTCGCCACAACCTCGCATACTGGCGCGGCACGGATTGGTGGGGCTACGGGCCGGGGGCGCACAGTCATGTCGACGGGCTGCGATGGTGGAACGTCAAGCACCCCGCGGCATACGCACAGCGCCTCGCCGCCGGCACCTCTCCTGCGGCTGCTCGCGAGCGCCCGGATGCCGCTGCGCGGCGACTCGAGGACGTCCTGCTGCGCTCGCGCATCGCGGAGGGCATCGCGGTGTCCGAGCTGACCGGAGAGGGTCGTCACGCGATCGCGGCACTCATCGCCGACGGGCTCATCGACGGGTCCTCCGCCGTGCGCGGCCGCGTCGTCCTCACCCGCCGCGGCCGCCTGCTGGCGGATGCCGTGGTGCGCGCCCTCACCGCCTGACCGCGCGATCGCGGTAATATTGGCACTCGACGACCCTGAGTGCCAACAAGGAGGAGCGATGGTCTCGGAACGCGGCCTGCAGGTCCTCCGCGCGATCGTGCAGGACTACGTCGACACCCATGAGCCCGTCGGCAGCAAGGCGATCGTCGAACGTCACCAGTTCGGCGTGTCCGCGGCGACCATCCGCAACGATATGGCGCTCCTGGAGGACGAGGAGCTCATCGCCGCGCCGCACACGTCCTCCGGACGCGTACCCACCGACAAGGGCTACCGCGTGTTCGTCGACCATCTCGCCGACCTGCGGCCGTTGTCCACGGCGCAGCGCTCGGCGATCTCGTCGTTCCTCAGCGATCCGGGCGATCTCGACGAGCTCCTGATGCGCACCGTGCGCGCCCTCACGCAGCTCACCGGACAGGTCGCCATCGTGCAGTATCCGTCGTTCGCGCGCGCGAACGTCACGCACGTCGAGTTCGTCCATCTGGGCGGCCCGCGCGTGGTGGTCATCGTCGTCACCGACACCGGGCGAGTCTCCCAGCGCGTGGCCTTCCTGGCCGAGGAGCTCACCGAGGATGCCGCCCGACAGGTCAAGACCGCGATCGCGCGGCTGGTCACGGGCAAGCCCGTCGGCGAGGCCGCGGCCGCCATCGAGGCTCTCTCGGCATCCGCTGCCGACGGCACCCGCATCGACGCCGCGTTGCGCACCGCCGCGCGCATCGTGGGCGAGGAGCTCGAGGACTTCCGACAGGACCGGCTCGTGATGGCCGGAAGTGCGACCCTCGCGCGGCGCGAGGGCGACTTCCGCGGCAGCATCTACCCGCTGCTGGAGGCCATCGAGGAGCAGGTCACCCTGCTGCGTCTGATGGGCGAGATGGTCGCCGACGAGCACGGTCTCGCCGCGAGCATCGGTCGGGAGAACGAGCCTTTCGGACTGACGGAGGCCGCCGTCCTCACGAGCGAGTACGACGCAACGGGCACCCGCGCCCGCGTCGGCCTTCTCGGCCCCACCCGCATGGACTACCCCACCAACCTCGCGGCGGTCCGCGCCGTCGCGCACTATCTGAGCCGACTGCTCGACGAGGACGACACGTCCCGCTGAGCGATCCGCTCCCGAACACCGACCCGCGCCCGCAAGGGCAGGAAAGGCGATTGTGGCCGACCACTACGAAGTCCTGGGCGTATCCCGCGATGCGAGCCCCGACGAGATCAAGAAGGCGTATCGGCGTCTCGCGCGCGAACTGCACCCCGATGTCAACCCGGGAGCGGACGCGTCCGAGCGCTTCAAGCTCGTGACCCACGCCTACGACGTCCTCAGCGACCCGGAGCAGCGCCAGCGCTACGACATGGGCGGCGACAGCTCGCCCTTCGGCGGAGGCGGCGCAGGCTTCGGCGGATTCGGCGACATCTTCGAAACGTTCTTCGGCGGCGGGGGAGCACGCGCCGGCCGACCGCGATCGCGGCGTGAGCGCGGCCAGGATGCGCTGGTGCGGGTGACGCTGGATCTCGGCGATGTCGTCTTCGGCACCCACCGTGACATCGACGTCGACACCGCGGTGCTGTGCGAAACCTGCGAGGGATCGTGCTGCCAGCCGGGCACCCAGCCGGCGACGTGCGACATCTGCCACGGTTCGGGTCAGGTGCAGCGCACCGTGCGCAGTCTTCTCGGCAACGTCATGACCTCGCAGCCCTGCACCACGTGCCAGGGCTACGGCACGACCATCCCGTACCCCTGCGCGACGTGCCAGGGACAGGGCCGCGTGCGCGCACGGCGGACGGTGTCGGTCGACATCCCCGGCGGCGTGGAGACGGGCCTGCGCCTCCAGCTGCCCGGCTCGGGCGAGGTCGGCCCGGCGGGCGGTCCGAACGGCGACCTCTACCTGGAGGTCACCGTCGCCACCCACGAGGTCTTCAGCCGTGAGGGCGACGACCTGCTCGCCACCCTCGAGGTCTCGATGCCCGACGCGATCCTCGGCACCCACACGACGATCTCCTCGCTCGACGGCGAGGTCGACCTCGAGGTGCGATCCGGCGTGCAGTCCGGCGACGTCCTGACGATCAAGGGCCGCGGCATCACGCCCCTGCGCGGCGGAGCGCGCGGCGACCTCCGGGTCGGTGTGCAGGTCGTCACCCCGACGAAGCTCGACGCCAAGGAGCGCGCTCTCATCGAGGACTTCGCCAAGAAGACCAAGGCCCCGGCGCCCCGCCTGGCGCAGTTCCACCAGGGCATGTTCTCGAAGCTGCGCGACCGGTTCCGCGGCTGAGATGGCACTGCACTTCCTCGTCGACGAACCGCCGACCGACGGGCCCGCCGTCGCCGATGCGGCTCTGGGCGACGAGATCATCATCACCGGCGCCGAGGCCCATCATGCGGCGGTCGTCCGCCGCGTCCGGGTCGGTGAGGAGGTCACCGTCGGCGATGGTGCGGGCGTCTGGCTCACGGGCGTCGTCGCGGCATCCGCCCCCAAGCGCGTCGCAGTGACGGTGACCGGCCGTACCGTCACCGAGGCGCCGACCCCACGTCTCCTTCTCGCCCAGGCGCTCGCGAAGGGCGACCGCGACGAGCTCGCCGTGCAGGCGGCGACCGAACTCGGCGTGGACGAAATCGTGCCGTGGCAGGGGGCGCGCAGCGTGTCGCGCTGGAGCGGCGACAAGGCCGTCAAAGGCGTCGCGCGTTGGCAGAGCATCGTCCGCGAGGCCGCGAAGCAGGCGCACCGCTCCTGGGTTCCGCGCGTGTCGACGCCGGTGTCCGTCGCCGGCCTCGCCGCACGTGCCGCACACGCCCGCGTGCTGGTCCTGGAGCCGACGGCGTCCGTGCCCCTCAGCACCCTGTCGCTGACCGATAGCGCGGAGATCGTTCTCGTCGTCGGCCCCGAGGGCGGCATCGCTCCCGACGAACTCGACGCCCTGGCCGATGCCGGAGCCACCGCCGTCCGCCTCGGCGACACGGTGCTTCGCACCTCGACGGCCGGGCCGGCTGCCCTCGCCGTCGTCAACGCCCGCCTCGGCCGCTGGTGACGGGCGCTGACTACACTCGGAGTATGAGCGAACAGTCCATCTTCACGCGCATCCTGGAGGGCGAGATCCCGGCCGAGATCCTCGCCGAGACCGAGAACGTGTTCGCGATCCGCGACATCGCACCCCAAGCGCCCGTGCACCTGCTGATCATCCCGAAGAGTGCCGCCTACCGCGACGTCGTCGAGTTGGCCGCATCCGACCCCGCCCTCATGAGCGAGATGATCGCACTCGCGAACACTCTGGCCGCCGAGCACGCCGACGGCGACTTCCGCCTGGTGTTCAACACGGGGCCGGGCGCCGGCCAGACGGTCTTCCACGTCCACGCGCATGTGCTGGCCGGGGGACTGGACGAGGGGAGCCTCGGTGGCTGATTCCGCCGACGACGCGAACGCGACCGCACCCGCCGTCGACCGGATTCTCGCGGACGGAGTGGCGATGGTCCAGTTGCTCGGACCGCAGGACCGACTGCTGCGCGTCGTGGAGCGCGAACACCCCGACGTGCAGGTGCACGTGCGCGGCAACGAGATCACTCTCACCGGCGCCGCCGCGTCCGTTGCGCGGGCCCGCGCACTCGTCGACGAGCTGATCGCGATGGCGCGCACGGGTCAGGGCCTGGAGCCCTCCGACGTGCAGACCTCGAATCGCATCCTCCGGGCCGACACCGGCGAACGCCCGTCCGACGTACTGGGCGAGGCGATCCTGAGTTCGCGTGGACGCACGATCCGCCCGAAGACCCTCGGTCAGAAGCGCTACGTCGACGCGATCGACGAGAACACGATCGTCTTCGGCATCGGTCCCGCCGGAACCGGAAAGACCTACCTCGCGATGGCGAAAGCCGTCCAGGCGCTGCAGCGCAAGGAAGTCGACCGCATCATTCTGACGCGGCCGGCGGTGGAAGCGGGGGAACGCCTGGGCTTTCTGCCCGGCACCCTGACCGACAAGATCGACCCGTACCTGCGCCCGCTCTACGACGCGCTGAACGAGATGATGGACCCCGAGATCGTCCCCAAGCTCATGGCGTCGGGCACGATCGAGGTCGCTCCGTTGGCGTACATGCGCGGGCGGACGCTCAACAACTCGTTCGTCGTCCTCGACGAGGCCCAGAACACGACGCCGGAGCAGATGAAGATGTTCCTCACGCGTCTGGGCTTCGGCACCCGCATGGTCGTGACCGGTGACATTACCCAGGTCGACCTGCCGCAAGCAGCCTCGGGGCTGCGGCTGGTCACCCGCGTGCTGAAGGACATCGACGACATCCACTTCGCGATGCTGACCAGCGAGGACGTAGTGCGCCACAGCCTCGTCGGCCGGATCGTCGACGCGTACAGCGTGTACGACGAGCAGCGTCTCGCCGCACGGCGAGAGCGCGACGAGGCCGCCGAGTTCGCCAACCGCGCCGAGCGGCGCAGCGGCATCCCGCGCTCCAGCGGACCGAGAGATCACCTGCCGCCCCGGGACAACCGCGGACACCACGGCCCCCACGGAACACAGCGAGGACGCTCATGACCATCGAGATCACCAATGAGTCCGGCGTCGAGATCGACGAGACCGTGCTGCTGCGTCTGACCGAGAACAACCTCGCGGAGCTGCACGTCAGCCCGGATGCCGACGTCGCGATCCTCCTCGTCGACGAAGGCGCCATGGAGGCTCTTCACGTGCAGTGGATGGACGAGCCGGGCCCCACCGACGTGCTCAGCTTTCCGATGGACGAGTTGCGACCGGGCACGCAGGAACAGCCCACGCCGCCGGGACTGCTCGGCGACATCGTGCTCTGCCCCCAGGTCGCCGAGACGCAGGCACAGGCAGCCGGCCACACGACCGTCGACGAGCTGATCCTGCTGACCACGCACGGGCTGCTGCACCTGCTGGGCTTCGATCACGCCGAGCCCGAGGAGGAGCGCGAGATGTTCGGTCTGCAGCGCGACCTGATGGCCGCTTTCCACGTCTCGGAGCGTCGACGACGCGCATGACCGAGATCCTCCTGCTCCTCGCGGCGGCCCTCCTGGTCGCGCTCGGCGGTCTGATGGCGGCGCTGGACGCGGCGCTGGGCGTCACCTCGCGCGCCGACCTCGCCGAGATGGCGACGTCAGGACGCAGCGCGACCGCTCTCGGGCGGATCGGCGCCGATCCCGAAGCCCACGGCAACGCCGTCGTGTTCATCAGGATCCTCGCCGAGACGACGGCGGCCGTCGTGGTGACGGTGGCCTTCACGATCGCGTTCGACAGCATCTGGTGGGCCATGCTCGCCGCCGCGGTGCTGATGACCGTGGTGTCGTTCGTCCTGGTCGGCGCAAGCCCCCGCGCCGTCGGGCGCCAGCACGCCCGCGGACTGCTCCAGGCGTGCGCCCCGCTCGTCCGCGGCGCGCGCATCGTGCTCGGCCCCCTCGCACACCTGCTCGTGCTCGTCGGCAACCGGGTGACGCCCGGCATCCACCGCGGCGCCTCGTTCGCGAGTGAGGAGCAACTGCTGAGCATGGTCGACGAGGCCGCATCGCAGGACCTCATCGAAGAGGACGACCGCGAGCTCATCCACTCCGTGTTCGAGTTCACCGACACGTACGTGCGCGAGGTGATGGTTCCGCGCACCGACATGGTGACGATGGATGCCGCCGCCACGACGCAGCAGGCGATGCAGCTCTTCCTGGACAAGGGCGTGTCACGGGTTCCGGTCGCCGACGGCGAAGCCGACGACATCACCGGCGTCGTCTACCTCAAAGACCTCGTGCAGTTCGCGTTCCGCGATGAGACCGCATGGCGGGACGCCCCGGTCGCCCAGATCGCGCGGCCGGCGGTGTTCGTGCCCGAATCGATGAAGGCCGAGACGCTGCTGCAGCAGATGAAGCGGGATGCCGTCCATGTGTGTCTCGTCGTCGACGAGTACGGCGGCGTTTCGGGGCTCGTGACGCTCGAAGACCTGATCGAAGAGCTCGTCGGCGAGATCTCCGACGAGTACGATCCCCGCTCCAGCGAGATCGTCGAGTTGGGCGACGGACGGTACCGCGTGAGCGCGCGCCTGGGCCTCGATGAGGTCGGCGAACTGTTCGGTCTCGAGCTCGAAGACGAGGACGTCGACTCGATCGGCGGCCTGCTCGGGAAGCTGCTCGGCCGTGTGCCTCTGCCCGGTGCGACCGCGGAGTACTCCGGGCTGCGCTTGACGGGAGGCGCCTCCCGCGGGCGCGGGCGGGGCCTCGCCACGGTGTTCGTCGAACCCACCCCCAGCCTGCTCGCCGTCGACGCCGCCTTCGGCGACGATAACCGCACCGACCGGGAGGATGCCCACCGATGAGTCCCAGCCCCCAGACCCGCTCCGGGTTCGTCACCTTCGTCGGCCGTCCCAACGTCGGCAAGTCCACGCTGACGAACGCCCTGGTGGGTGAGAAGGTCGCGATCACCTCCGACAAGCCCCAGACGACGCGGCGCGCGATCCGCGGCATCGTCAACCGCCCGGCCGGCCAGCTCGTGATCGTCGACACCCCCGGCATCCACAAGCCCCGGACGCTCCTCGGCCAGCGCCTGAACGACCTCGTGGAGCAGGTGCTCGGCGACGTGGACGCGATTGGCTTCCTCGTGCCGGCCACGGAGAAGGTGGGTCCCGGCGACCGCCGCATCGCGGCATCCCTGGACGGATACCCGCGCGCGAAGAAGGTGGCCATCGTCACCAAGACCGACATCGCCTCCCGCGACGAGATCACCGAACGGCTGATGGAGGTCGACAGCTTGCGCGAGGACTGGG
This sequence comes from Microbacterium sp. SCN 69-37, assembly GCF_001724435.1. Taxonomy (NCBI): domain Bacteria; kingdom Bacillati; phylum Actinomycetota; class Actinomycetes; order Micrococcales; family Microbacteriaceae; genus Microbacterium; species Microbacterium sp. SCN 69-37. The sequence continues at coordinate 16,485 of NZ_MEEL01000038.1, read as the reverse complement.
ACGCGGTGATCCCGTTGTCGGCCGTCGCGGGCGAACAGCTTGACGTGCTCGCCGATGAGCTGCTGACGCTCATGCCGGAAGGACCCGCCCTCTACGAGCAGGGGGTCGTCACCGACGAGTCGCTCGAGGACCGCATCGCCGAGATCATCCGTGAGGCGGCGCTGGAAGGCGTGCGTGACGAGCTGCCGCACTCGATCGCCGTCACGATCGACGACATCTCGCGCCGCGACGAGGGCGAGCTCACCGATATCTACGCGAACCTGGTCGTCGAGCGCGACAGCCAGAAGGCGATCATCATCGGCCACAAGGGCTCGCGGCTGTCCGCCGTCGGCGCGCGGGCGCGCGCGCAGATCGAGCCGCTCATCGGCACGAAGGTGTTCTTGAAGCTGCACGTGCGCGTCGCCAAGGAATGGCAGCGCGATCCCAAGCAGCTCGGACGGCTGGGGTTCTGACATGACGCGGCGAACGGCGCGGCAGTGGCGGGCGGTACGGGCAGGCGGCCCCGAGGCGTGGGAGCTCTCGGAGGTCGAGGTTCCCGCCCCGGCCCGCGGCGAAGTGACGCTCCGTGTGCGCGCGGCGGGCATGAACCCCGCCGATGCGAAGCATGTTGCCGCCGAGAACGGGCAGTCCTGGCCCGTCCCGATCGGCTACGAGGTGTCGGGCGAGATCACCGCGATCGGTCTCGATACGGAGATCGGGTCGGGAGCTGCCTCCGTCGGCGACGAGGTGGTGGCCTTCCGGGTGCAGGGCGGCTACGCGACGGAGATGACAGTGGATGCCGCGAAGGTGTTCCGCAAGCCCCAGCCGCTCGGCCACCCCGAAGCGGCGAATCTGCTGCTGACCGGGACCACCGCCGCGGAGATGCTGCATGTCGTCGCGGCGAAACCGGGGGAGACGATCCTCCTGCACGGCGCGTCGGGGGCGGTGGGTGTGGCCGTGCTGCAGCTGGCGGCGCTGCGCGGCATCCACGTCATCGGGACGGCGGCGGAGAGTTCCTTCGAGCGGGTGCGTCACTTCGGCGGCGACCCCGTCGCGTACGGTCCGGGGCTGTTCGAGCGCGTGGTCGCGATCGCCGGTGACGTTCCGATCGTCGCGGCGCTGGATGCCGTGGGCACCGATGAGGCCGTCGACGTGTCGCTTGCGCTGGTCGCCGATCGCGACCGGATCGTGACGATCGTCACGCCGTCGCGGGCGAACGCCGATGGGTTCCGCTGGATCGCCGGCGCCCTTCCGGCAAGCGCCCGCTTCCGCGACGAGGCGCGCGCGGGCCTCGTCGCGGCGGCGAACGCCGGTACGCTCACCGTCCCCGTGGCGCGGACCTTCCCGCTCGAGGACGCCCCCGCCGCGCTCGCGCTGCTGGCCGAGGGACACCCCGGGGGAGCCCTGGCGCTCATCCCGTGAGTTTCGTCGAGCTCGTCGCGCAGGTGTACGCTGTCCCCATGCGCGCGTTCGGCCTCCTTCTTAGCCGCCGCGACGAGACCTCGTTCTAGGGCCCTTCTCGTCGCGGAGCTTGTCATCGTCTGACACTCGGCCCGCACCATCTGACGAAGAGAAGCGAACCCCATGAAGAACATGCAGCAGCCTTCCGGCATGCCGACCCACAAGTACCGCCCGTTCCACGAGCAGATCCGCGTCGACCTGCCCGACCGCACCTGGCCCGATGCCCGCATCACGACGGCTCCGCGCTGGTGCGCCGTCGACCTGCGCGACGGCAATCAGGCCCTGATCGACCCGATGAGCCCCGAGCGCAAGCGCATCATGTTCGAGTTGCTCGTGGGCATGGGCTACAAGGAGATCGAGGTCGGCTTCCCCTCCGCGAGCCAGACCGACTTCGACTTCGTGCGCCAGCTGATCGAAGAGAACCTGATCCCCGACGATGTGACCATCCAGGTGCTGACGCAGGCGCGCGAGCACCTGATCGAGCGCACGTACGAGGCGATCGCCGGCGCGAAGCAGGCGATCGTGCACCTCTACAACTCCACGAGCGTGCTGCAGCGCGAGGTCGTCTTCCGCAGCGACAAGCAGGGCATCATCGACATCGCGCTGAACGGCGCACGCCTGTGCCGTGAGTTCGAGAAGCGCATCCCCGAGACCGCCGTGTACTACGAGTACTCACCCGAGTCCTACACCGGCACGGAGCTGGAGTTCGCGGTCGACATCTGCAACCAGGTGATCGAGATCTTCGAGCCGACCCCGGAGCGCAAGGTCATCATCAACCTGCCGGCGACCGTCGAGATGGCCACGCCCAACGTGTATGCCGACTCGATCGAGTGGATGGGCCGTCACCTCGCCCACCGCGAGAACGTCATCATCTCGCTGCACCCCCACAACGACCGCGGCACGGCCATCGCCGCCGCCGAGCTCGGCTACATGGCCGGAGCGGACCGCATCGAAGGCTGCCTGTTCGGAAACGGAGAGCGCACCGGCAACGTCGACCTGGTCGCCCTGGGCATCAACATGCTGACGCAGGGCATCGACCCGCAGATCGACTTCAGCGACATCGACCAGGTCAAGCGCACCGCCGAGTACTGCAATCAGCTGCCCGTGCCCGAGCGCAGCCCCTGGGCGGGCGACCTCGTGTTCACCGCGTTCAGCGGGTCGCACCAAGACGCGATCAAGAAGGGTTTCGAGTCGATGGAGGCGCGGGCCGCGGCATCCGGGGTCACCGTCGACGAGATCGAGTGGGCCGTGCCCTACCTGCCGATCGACCCGAAGGACCTCGGTCGCTCGTACGAGGCCGTCATCCGCGTCAACTCGCAGTCCGGCAAGGGCGGTGTCGCGTACCTGCTGAAGACGGATCACGCGCTGGATCTGCCCCGCAAACTCCAGATCGAATTCTCCGGCGTCGTGCAGGCCAAGACGGATGCCGAGGGCGGCGAGGTCTCCAGCGACCAGATCTGGGACATCTTCACCGACGAGTATCTGCCGGCGCGCAACGCGGACGAGAAGTGGGGCCGTTTCGAGCTGCTGTCCACGCGGACGCAGAGCGACATGTCCGGCGAGGTGTCGCTGGAGGTCACCCTCCGCGACGGCGAGGAGACGATCGCGACCCGTGGCGTCGGCAACGGTCCCGTCTCGGCGTTCCTGGAGATCGTGCGGACGCAGGGTTTCGACGTGACGCTCTACGACTACGTCGAGCACACGCTCAGCGCCGGCGGCGACGCGCAGGCCGCGTCTTACGTCGAACTGCAGGTCGGCGGTGAGCGGCTGTGGGGCGTCGGTATCGACGGCGACATCTCGACAGCGTCGCTGAAGGCGATCGTCTCCTGCGTCAACCGCGCGATCCGCACGCGCGAGCGCTCCGGCTCGCTCGCCGCCGTCTGACGCCGCGTTTCGACTCGTCGCTGCGTCGAAACGACTTCAGGTGCGGATGATCGGGATCGCACTGGTCTCGACGGCGACCTTGCGCCGGTACAGCGCACGCTGTTCGGGCAGCGAGATGTCGAAGATCACCGCGAGCAGTCGGATCACGGTCGTGACCACGACCGAGGCGATCGCCGCGGCCACCAGCGGCGCACCGACGGCGTGTGCGAACGCGAGCAACGCGCAGCCGACCGCGGCCGCGACGGCGTACAGCGATCCGACGTGCATGATCGCCACCGGCAGCCCCATGATCACGTCGCGAAGGATGCCGCCGCCCACCGCCGCGCAGACGCCGACGAACACCGCGGGTACCGGGGGAAGGCCGAGCGCCAGCGCTTTGGAGGTGCCGAAGGCGCCGAACAGGCCGATGACCACCGCGTCGAGGGCAACGATCACCGCGTTGAGGCGCTCGAAGATGTTGGCCAGCAGCATGCCGACCAGAGCCGCGCCGACGGCCGTGATCAGGTACCAGTCGCTCTTCAGCGTCGCGGGCTCGACGTTCAGCAGCAGGTCGCGGATGATGCCGCCGCCCATGCCCATCACGGTGCCGACGATGACGACGCCGAGCAGGTCGAGCCGGCGCTGTCCGACGAAGCCCGACGAGAACAGGGCGCCCTGTACACCGCCGAGGCCCACGGCGAGGAGGTCGGCCCAGAGGGGGATCACGAACAGCTGCTCCGTCACCTGACCATTGTCTCCAATGCCGCCCGATGTCGGCACCGGCGGGGATAATCGAGGGGTGCCCACCTACCGCGACGAGGTCGTGGTCCTGCGCACCCACAAGCTGGGTGAAGCGGACCGCATCGTGACCATGCTCAGCCGTCGCCACGGCAAGGTGCGCGCTGTCGCAAAGGGTGTGCGCCGCACGTCGTCGAAGTTCGGGGCCCGCCTCGAGCCGTTCATGGTCGCCGACGTCCAGCTCTACCAGGGGCGCTCGCTCGACATCGTGCAGCAGGCCGAGTCGCTCGGCTCCTACGGGGCCGCGATCGTGGCCGACTACGACCTCTACACGGCGGCGCATGCCATGGTCGAGACCGCCGACCGGCTGAACGAAGCCGAAGCCACCCCCCAGCAGTACCTGCTTCTGGTGGGAGGGCTGCGCACCCTGGCCCAGGGTGGCCGGGCGTCTCGTTCCGTGCTCGACTCGTACCTCCTGCGGGCGATGTCGCTGTCGGGCTGGGCCCCGGCGCTGTTCGACTGCGCCCGGTGCGGGGCCGCCGGCCCGCACGACTGGTTCGTGGCGCAGCTGGGCGGCGTGGTGTGCGGCGACTGCGCCCCGGCCGGCTCCGCACGGCTGCGACCCGAGACCGGTGCGCTGCTGCGCGCGCTGATCGCGGGAGAATGGGATGTCGTGGATGCCGCGACTCACGCCGCCACCGCCTCGGCATCCGGCCTGGTCGCCGCCTACGCGCAGTGGCACCTCGAGCGCGGCATCCGATCCCTGTCCCACGTGGAGAGCACCCGTTGAGCCCCAAGCCCTACACACACCGCGATGCCGTGCCGTACCGCGCCCTCGATTGGACCGGCATCCATCCGCCGCGCTTCCCGAAGGGTGGGGTCCCGAATCATGTCGCCATCGTCATGGACGGCAACGGCCGCTGGGCGAACCGACGCGGGCTCACCCGCATCGAGGGTCATCGCGCGGGCGAGGAGGTGCTGCTCGACGTCGTCGCCGGCGCGATCCAGGCGGGCGTGAAACACCTCAGCGTCTACGCCTTCTCGACCGAGAACTGGGCCCGCTCGCCCGAGGAGGTGCGCTTCCTCATGGGCTACAACCGCGACGTACTGCACCGCCGCCGCGACCAGCTCAACGAATGGGGCGTCCGCATCCGGTGGGCCGGACGCAAGCCGCGCCTGTGGGGATCGGTCATCAAGGAACTGCAGTACGCCGAGCAGCTCACCGCCGGCAACGACACGCTCACGCTGACGATGTGCATCAACTACGGCGGCCGTCACGAGATCGTCGACGCGATGCGGGCGATGGGCGAGCAGATCGCCGCCGGGCGGTTGAAGCCGTCGGCGATCACGGAGAAGACGCTGCGCAGGCATCTCTACGTTCCGGACATGCCCGACGTCGACCTCTTCCTGCGTTCCAGCGGCGAGCAGCGCACCTCCAACTTCCTGCTGTGGGAGTCCGCCTACGCGGAGATGGTGTTCCTCGACACGCTGTGGCCCGACTTCTCGCGTACCGACCTCTGGGGCGCGATCGAGCTGTACCTGGGGCGCAGCCGCCGCTTCGGGGGAGCCGTCGACGCGCCGACGGCCGATTCCGCGGAATAGACCCGCGCACGAGAGAGGTTGCACCAGGCATGACAGACAAGATCACGATCGACGTGTGGAGTGACATCGCCTGCCCGTGGTGCTACATCGGCAAGCGCAACCTCGAGGCCGGCCTCGCACAGACGGCGGCCGACCCCGACGCCCCGCAGGTCGAAGTGACCTTCCACTCCTTCGAGCTTTCGCCGGACACACCGGTCGACTTCGAGGGCGATGAGCTGGACTTCCTCGCCGGGCACAAGGGGATGCCGCGGGAGCGCGTTCGCGAGATGCTCGACCAGGTCACCGGTGTGGCCGCCGGGTCGGGGCTGGAGTACCGCTTCGACCTGCTGCAGCACACCAACACGGTGAAGGCCCACGAACTGCTGCACTTCGCGAAGGCACAGGGCCGTCAGAACGAGATGGCCGAGCGGCTCATGTCGGCCTACTTCACCGAGGGCAAGCACGTCGGGCGCGTCGACGATCTCGTCGCCCTCGCCGCCGAGGTGGGCTTCGACGCCGATGAGGTGCGCGATGCCCTCGAGTCGAGCCGGCATCTCGCCGATGTGCGCGCCGACCAGGCGCAGGCGCAGGCCTACGGCATCCAAGGCGTGCCGTTCTTCGTGATCGACGGCAAGTACGGCGTCAGCGGCGCGCAGCCCGCCGATGCGTTCGCGCAGATCACCCGCCAGGTGTGGACGGAGAAGCAGGACGCCTGAGACGTCGCGTTTCGAATCGTCTGCGTTTCGACTCGTCGCTGCGCTCCTCGCTCAACGACCGGGGGTCACGCCTCCCGGTCGTTGAGCGAGCGTAGCGAGTCGAAACGGGCCGCAGCAGGGCTCAGGCGGGGAGGCTGGCCTCGATCGCCGCGATCACCTCGGGCGCGTCGGGCTTGGTCTGTGGCCGGAAACGGTGCACCTCGCCGGTCGGCGTGACCAGGAATTTCTCGAAGTTCCACATGACCGGGCCCCTCGCCCCCTCCACGTTCTTCGCCTTCTTCAGCGCCTTGTAGAGGGGGGCGGCGTGCGAGCCGTTCACCCGCACCTTGTCCATGATGGGGAAGCTGACGCCCCACGTGACGGCGCAGTACTCCAGGATCTCCTCCATGGAGCCCGGCTCCTGACCCATGAACTGGTTGCAGGGGAAGCCGATGACCTGCAGACCCCGGTCGCCATAGGTGCGCTGCAGCTCTTCGAGCTGCTCGTACTGCGGCGTCAGACCGCACTTGGATGCGACATTTACGAGGAGAACGGCGCGATCGCCGAACTCGGCGAGGGTGTGCTCTGCGCCGGTAGCGTCGGTGTAGGGGATGTCACGAAGCTGCGCTGTCTGTGTGTCGGCCATGTTGTCCACGATAGAGGCGCAGACCGGCGCACCGGCCGCGTGAGTCTGGGAGAATGGACAGGATGTCCCTCTCCGTCTCCACCGGCGCCGCGCTGCGCATCGGCCCCATCGCGCTCGATGCACCCGTGGTGCTCGCGCCGATGGCCGGTATCACCAACACCGCCTTCCGTCGGCTCTGCCGCGAGTACGGCGCGGGACTCTACGTCTCGGAGATGATCACCACTCGCGCCCTGGTCGAGCGCAACGCGACCACGATGCGTTTGATCACACACCACGAGTCGGAGACTCCGCGCTCGATCCAGCTCTACGGCGTCGACCCGGCGACCACCGAAGCGGCCGTCCGACTTCTCGTCGACGAGGACCGCGCCGATCACATCGACCTCAACTTCGGCTGTCCCGTGCCCAAGGTCACGCGCAAGGGCGGGGGAGCGGCACTGCCGTGGAAGCTCAGCCTGTTCCGTGAGATCGTCACGCGCGCCGCACGCGCCGCCGGCGACGTGCCGCTCACCGTCAAGATGCGCAAGGGAATCGACTCCGACCACCTCACGTTCCTCGACGCCGGCCGCATCGCGGAGGATGCGGGCGTCGCCGCGGTGGCCCTCCACGCGCGCACGGCTGCGGAGTTCTACTCCGGCCAGGCCGACTGGGCGGCGATCGCCGAGCTCAAGCGGGCCGTGACCAGCATTCCGGTGCTCGGCAACGGCGACATCTGGTCGGCGGACGACGCCGCGCGGATGATGGCCGAGACCGGGTGCGACGGCGTCGTGGTCGGTCGTGGCTGCCTCGGGCGTCCCTGGCTGTTCGGCGATCTCGCCCGCGGTCTCGGCGGCCCCGCTGCCGCCGCCGCAGCGCCCGTGGACGCGACACTCGGTTTCGTCGCCGCCGCCTTCCGGCGCCACGCGGAGCTGCTCGTCGAGTTCTTCGAGGACGAGGGCCGCGGATGCCGCGACATCCGCAAGCACGTCGCCTGGTACTTCAAGGGCTATCCGGTCGGCGGTGAGACGCGGGCACAGCTGGCGACCGTGTCGACCCTCGCCGAGATCGACGATCTGCTGGCGACGCTGGACCTCGACGCCCCGTACCCGGGCGCAGCCGCCGAGGGCCAGCGCGGGCGTGCCGGCACGCCGAAGCGGCCGGCGTTGCCCGACGGCTGGCTGCAGAGCCGCGAGATGACCGGCGACGCGGCACGCGCCCTCGCCGACGCGGAGGTCGACACCAGTGGCGGGTGACGCGAGCGGTGTGGCCATCGCCTCGGGCCGCCCCTCCGGATACGACGACCACGACGCCGAACGCTTCATCCCCGAGCGGCACCGCTCACAGCGCGACGGGTTCGCCCGTGACCGGGCTCGCGTGCTGCATTCCGCGGCCCTGCGCCGTCTCGCGGCGAAGACGCAGGTGCTCAGCCCCGCCAGCCCCGCCGACTTCGCCCGTAACCGTCTCACGCACTCGCTGGAGGTCGCGCAGGTCGGTCGGGAGCTGGCGATCGCGCTCGAGCTGTCGCCGGACGTGGTCGACACCGCGTGTCTGAGCCACGACATCGGGCATCCGCCGTTCGGCCACAACGGCGAACGCGCACTGAACGATTGGGCTGAGGACATCGGAGGGTTCGAGGGCAACGCCCAGACCCTCCGGATCCTCTCCCGCCTCGAACCGAAGGTGCTCGACGCCGAGGGTCGTAGCGCAGGGCTCAACCTGACCCGTGCGAGCCTCGACGCGACGTGCAAGTACCCCTGGACCGTCGAGCATGGCGTTCCCGACCCCGGCGGGCGCGAGAAGTTCGGCGTCTATCCCGAGGACGAGACCGTCTTCCGTTGGATGCGACAGGGGGCGCCGGGTCGCGTCCGCTGCATCGAGGCGGAGGTCATGGACCTCTCCGATGACATCGCCTACTCGGTGCACGACTTCGAGGACGCCGTGCTCAACGGCTACCTGGATCCCGCGCGGCTCGCGGACGTGCGGGAGCACGAGGCGCTGCTGACCGCCATCCAGGCCTGGGTGGGCTTCGGATTCACCCGCGACGAGCTCGCGGACGCGCTGTACCGACTCACGCGGATTCCCGAGTGGCTGCCCGGCTTCGACGGGTCGCGCGCGGCGCTGGCGGGGCTCAAGAACCTGACCTCCGACCTCATCGGTCGCTTCGCACGCGCGGCGACGACGGCGACCCGGGAGCACTACTCGGCCCCCGTCCTCACCCGGTATCACGGACGCGTCATCGTGCCGCGCGTCATCGAGGCCGAGATGGCGGTGCTCAAGGGCATCATCGGAGCGTTCGTCGTGACGATCGACGGCCGGCGCGGCCTGTACAAGGAGCAGCGTCGGGTGCTCAAGCGTCTCGCAACGGCGCTGTGGGAACGCCCCGAGCACCTCGACCGCCTGCACGCGGAGGATTTCGCCGCGGCATCCACCGACACCGCGCGCAAGCGCGTGATCGTCGACCAGGTCGCGAGTTTCACCGACCGCTTCGCGATCGAATGGCACGCCCGTCTGATCGGGCCCGTGGATCTGCGCGAGCTGGGCCTGCGCTCCGGCGACGGCCGCACGATCGCCCCCAGCGGCTTCGCCCTGCCGGAGCCCATCGCGGGGCTCTGGCCCGCCGAGGGGCACTGATGGCGCGTATCCGGCAGTCGGACGTCGACGAGGTCAAGGCCCGCATCAACATCGGCGACATCGTCGGCGAGCGGGTAGCGCTGAAGTCCGCCGGTGTCGGATCGCTCAAGGGGCTCTGTCCCTTCCACGACGAGCGCAGTCCCAGCTTCCACGTGCGCCCGCAGGTCGGCTACTACCACTGCTTCGGGTGCGGCGAGTCGGGCGACGTCTACTCGTTCCTGCGGGCGATGGACCATCTCTCCTTCACCGAAGCGGTCGAGCGCCTCGCGGCGCGCATCGGATACACGCTGCACTACGAGGACGGCGGAGCGGCCCCCGAGACGAGCGGGCGCACGCGGTTGTACCAGGCGAACGCGGCCGCCGCCGAGTGGTTCCGCGGCCAGCTCTCATCGCCGGAGGCCGACGCCGGGCGGCGTTTCCTCGGTGAGCGCGGATTCGACGCCGGCGCCGCGGCGCACTTCGGCGTGGGGTACGCGCCGAAGGGCTGGGACCACCTGCGCGACGCGATGCGCGCCCAGGGATTCAGCGATGAGGAGCTGTCGGCCGCGGGACTCGTGTCGCAGGGTCAGCGCGGCGTCTACGACCGCTTCCGGGGACGCGTCGTCTGGCCCATCCGCGACGTCACCGGACAGACCATCGGCTTCGGCGCACGACGCCTGTACGAGGACGACAAGGGCCCGAAGTACCTCAACACCCCCGAGACCACGATCTACAAGAAGGCGCAGGTGCTCTACGGTCTGGACCTCGCGAAGAAGGACGTGTCGCGCTCGCACCGCGTCGTCGTCGTCGAGGGCTACACCGACGTCATGGCGTGTCATCTCGCCGGCGTCACGACGGCGGTGGCCACCTGTGGCACCGCCTTCGGCTCGGATCACATCACCGTGCTGCGCCGCGTCATGGGCGACGACACGGCGGCGGGCGAGGTCGTGTTCACCTTCGACCCGGATGCCGCGGGCCAGAAAGCGGCGCTGCGCGCCTTCGCCGATGCCAAGCGCTTCAACGCGCAGACCTACGTCGCCACCGGTCCCCAGGGATTGGACCCGTGCGATCTGCGGTTGGAACGCGGGGATGCGGCGGTGCGTGCCATGCTCGACACCAAGGTGCCGATGTTCGAGTTCGTCATCGATCAGCGTCTTTCGGGCTTCGACCTCGCGAGCGTCGAGGGTCGCGTCGGGGCGTTGCGGGCCGCTGCACCCGTCGTGGGGGAGCTGCGCGACCCGCTGCTGCAGCCGGAGTACACGCGAGTGCTGGCCCGCCGCCTCGGCATGGACACCGAGGGCGTCCGCCGTGAGGTCGACCGCGCCGCGCGAGACAGCGCACGCCGAGAGGGCGACGCACACCGCCCCACGTCGACCGCGTCCGCGAACTCCTCGAGCTCCGACGGGACCGCGCCCACACCCGTGGTCGACGAACCCGCACTCCGGATGAACCTGCGCACACTCCCACGCACCGCCGACGCAACGCTCGAGCGCGACGCCCTCATGGGTGTGCTGCAGTACGGTCACCTCGTCGACGGCGAGGAGGTGGATGCCGCCCTCGCGCTGCCCATGCAGATTCCCGCCCTCGACGCGGTGCGCCAGTCCCTCCTGGCGCAGGGCGACCGCAGACGCATCGGCTGGGCGTCGACGGCGGTGGAGTCCGTGCGCGAACCGTATCGCTCGCTCGCAGTGGAACTGCTGACCGCGGACTTCCCCGCACTGACCGAGGCGGAGGCAGCGGCCTATACGCGCGGGCTGGCCCGCAAGCTGCGCCTGCGCGCGGTCGACCGGGAGAAGAACGAGTTGCTCGGCACGATCCAGCGGCTTCCCCCCGATTCGGAGCAGGGTCGGGCGGTGCGGCTGGCGCTGCGCGAGCTGGATGCGCGCCGGCGCGCTCTGACCGAGGCTCCGCTCTGACCGGGTGGCGCGGCCGCACGCGCACGGGCGCGGTGGCGCGCGCGGGCGAGAGCAGGCAGGATGAGCGCATGCCGCGTCGTGCCCCCACCGACAATCCTGCCGCTCTTCGCTGCGACGACCTGTCGATCGCGCGCGCCGGAGTGCGCGTCGTCGACGGAGTCAGCTTCCGGGTCGACCCGGGCCGCGCGCTGGCGGTGATGGGCACGACCGGATCAGGCAAGTCCACGCTTGCGGCCCTGCTCGCCGGCGCGGACGACGACTCGCTCGCGGTCGTCGGCGGCGACGCCTGGGTCGACGGCACGGCCATCCGGCGCAGGGGACGCGCTGCACGCGTGCGCGCCTACTACACCGGGTATGTCCCGCAGCGCGCAGGAGCCGGGCTTCCGGCACGGCTGACCGTCGGAGACGTCATCGGCGAGCCGATCACGAGCCGAGATCGCCGCGTCAATCAGCGAGCCTTGGCCGTCCGGGTCGCCGGGCTGCTGGACGAGTTCGAGCTTCCCCTCGGGGCGGCCACCCGGTACCCCTACGAGCTGAGTTCAGGGATGCGACAGCGCGTCGCGATCGCGCGCGCACTCGTGCTGCAACCACGGGTCTTCATCGGCGACGACCCGTACGCCAACCTCGACGTCGAGGTGAGACAAGCCGCGCGCGATGCGCTGCTGCGTCGGCGCGACGAGGACGGCATGGCGATCCTGATGGTCACCAACGACGCCGAGGCCGTGCGGGAGTTGGACGGCGATGTGCTGGTGCTGCGGGCCGGCCTGCCCGTGGGGTACGGGCACGGCACGACCGATCTGCTGTGGACGCCCGACGGCGGCACCCGCATGGTCTCGTGAAAACGTGCCACGTGTCACGAGCACACCTCGACGTAGCTCAATTGGCAGAGCAGCCGGCTGTTAACCGGCAGGTTCTTGGTTCGAGTCCAAGCCGGGGAGCGAACGGCCCCAGACTCCACTCTGGGGCCGTTTTCGTTGCCCGGCGCGAGGCTTCAGACTGGACAGCTCGTACAGCGTCGATCGAAGATCAGGCGTCGAGATCGTCGATTCCCGGCGTCCAGGACGCCCCAGGACGACCCCAGCCGCGCTTGCGGGCGATCTTCTGGACGGTCTTCCAGTCACCGTCGTCCAGGCGGTCCACATACAGGATGCCGTCGAGGTGGTCGAACTCGTGCTGCATGATGCGCGCGCGCCAGCCATCGACCTGGATGCGGATCGGCTCACCGTCGAGATCGATGCCGGTGACCAGAACCTCATCGGAGCGGCGCAACGCGAAGCGCTCGCCCGGGAACGACAGGCACCCCTCCGACTCGTCGTCCGGGTCGGGTGCCCCGGGCACCGACGGACGCATCCACAGTTCGGGGTTGAGGATGACTCCGCGCCAGGGCTGCCCGTCATCGTCTTGGTAGCTGTACGTGTAGATGCGCAGGCCCACCCCTACCTGGGGGGCCGCGAGACCGACGCCGGGGGCGGCATCCATCGTCTCGAACATGTCTGCGACGAGTGTGCGGATCTCATCGGTGATTTCGGAGACCGGGTCGGCGGGGGAGTGCAGGACGGGATCGCCCATGATGCGAATCGGAAGAACAGCCACGTCCTGAGCCTATCGAGCACACCTGGCGGTTAGTGTCGAGGGGTGCATGCCGCCCTCAACGACCTCGGAGACGTGACCGACAAACTCGTCGGCGTCTTCGCGGACCCCGGCATCCTCATCGGCATTCCGCTCGCGCTGCTGGGCGCGGTCTTCATGTCCTTCGGCGCACAGTATCAGCACCGCGGCGTACAGAAGGTCGAGAGACTCACGTCCACCGCCGGCGGCACCGGTCTCACCGGCGGACAGATCTGGAACCTGCTGCGCCGACCGTCATGGGTGGCCGGCACGGTGATGCTGGGACTGGCCATCGTGTGCCAGCTGACGGCACTGTCGTTCGCCCCCCTCATCCTGGTGCAGCCTCTCGGCGCGGTCTCGTTGGTCATCACGACGCTGCTCAACGCCCGAATCAGCGGCCTCAAGCCGACGCGGCGCTCACTGACCGCCATCGGCCTCTGCGTCGCCGGCATCTTCGTGTTCGTCACCATCGCCGCCCTGTATGCGACCGAGACGCCGATCAGCGACGGGCAGCTGATCACCGTTCTTCTGATCCTCGCCGGCGTCGCCATCGTCCTGACGGCGCTGTGGCTGTGGCTGCGCACCCGGATCGGCGCCCTGTTCTACATCGTCGCCGCCGGCATCATGTACGGCTTCGTCGCGACGCTCGCGAAGGTCGTGCTCAGCCGCATCCGCACCGGCGATTTCGAGTGGCTCACGATCGTCTGCATCGCCGCACTGCTGACCGGCACCGCGATCGGCGCCTACTTCGTGCAGACTGCCTACGCGTCCGGCCCGCCCGACCTCGTCATCGCCGGTCTCACCGTCATCGATCCGATCGTCGCCATCGTGATCGGCCTGGCCGTGCTGCGCGAAGCCGACGGCGCCCCCCTCTGGGCCTACGGCGGCTTCGTCGTCGCCGGCGCGCTGGCCGTGAGCGGCGTCTTCCAACTGGCTCGCCACCACCCGCAGGTGATCAGCGACAGCCAGGAGATCCCCATCACACGCGGGAGCGGCGAACAGGTCTCGCCCGGATCGCAGCGCCTCACGGATGCCGTGGCGAAGGTGTGGCCCGAGCCACCCGTGCGCGATCGGGACGACCCGCGCCCCCGCTAGACTTCCAGGAACAGGGGGCGGTGGCCAAGCTGGTCAAGGCAGCGGGCTCATAACCCGACGATCGTGGGTTCAAGTCCCACCCGCCCTACCAATGACACGGTTGTGATTCCGCGTCGTTATCGGCCATAATGGGCCCACAACCACATAGGCGCCACGCATCCGACACTCAGGTCGTAGGGGAAGACGTACCTGAAGAAACGGAGACTCGCGATGGCGACCACGTCGACCCCACAGGCGCGCGGAGTGATCTACATCCACTCCGCGCCACGTGCGCTGTGCCCCCACTTGGAGTGGGCCGTCGGTCGCGCCCTCGGGCGCGCGGTGAGCTTCGAGTGGGCGGATCAACCCGTTCTCACGGGAAGTCGCCGCGCGGAGTTCTATTGGGAGGGTCCCGCCGGCACCGGCGCGGCCCTGGCGACCGCGATCCGCGGATGGGAGCATCTGCGGTTCGAGGTGAGCGAAGACCCCACGCCGCGCTCGGACGGCGGGCGCTGGATGCACACTCCTGATCTCGGCATCCACTATGCGCAGACCGACACCGCGGGCAACGTCGTGATCGGTGAGGATCGCATCCGCTACGCAATGGAGATCGCCGCCGGCGACCCGTACGACCTGCAGCGCGAGCTCCAGGTCGCGCTCGGGTCGACCTGGGACGAGGAGCTCGAGCCGTTCCGTCACGCCAGCGACGACGCACCGGTCGTCTGGCTGCACAAGGTGGGCTGACAGACCCACCACGGACCTCAGACGGGTGGAGGCACCAGTACCGGCTTCGGACGGCTTCCCGGAGACCGAGACCGCGCATCCCCGTCTGACACGAAAGACGCCCCCGCCATCCTCACGGATGCGGGGGCGTCTTCACGTGCGCATGCTCAGACCGAAGCGAAGGCGGCGACGGCGTTGTGGCCGCCGAAGCCGAACGAGTTGCTGATCGCGAGCTGCGGACCGTCGCCCAGCGGCGTCGGTGCGCCCGACAGACGGAACGGGACTGCGGGATCCTGCTCCGTGATGTTGATCGTCGGAGGGGCCACCCGGTCGCGGATGGCCAGGATCGTGAAGATCGCCTCGAGCGCGCCGGTACCACCGAGCAGATGACCGGTCGAGGCCTTCGTCGCCGACACCGGGATCTCGTCGATGCGGTCACCGAACACACTCTTCAGCGCGACGTACTCGTTCGGGTCGCCGACCGGCGTCGAGGTCGCGTGGGCGTTGACGTGGGTCACGTCGTCGGGGGAGGCATCGGCCATGGCCAGAGCCATGCTGACGGCGCGCGCGGCGCCCGTGCCCTCGGGGTCGTTCGCTGTGATGTGGTATGAGTCCGCCGTGACCCCTCCGCCCACGACGACCGCGTAGATCTTCGCGCCGCGGGCCTTGGCGTGCTCCTCCGTCTCGAGGATCAGCACGCCGGCACCCTCGCCCATGACGAATCCGTCGCGGTCGATGCTGCCCGGACGCGACGCCGTCTCGGGGGAGTCGTTCCGCTTGGAGAGCGCCTGCATCGACGAGAACGAGGCGATCGTGACGGGGTGGATCACCGACTCGGTGCCTCCCGCGATCACCACGTCGGCGAGGCCGTCACGCAGGTGCTCGATGGCGTTGACGATCGACTCCGTGCTGGACGCACAGGCGCTGGCGACCGTCCGCGCATACGCGCGGGCACCGAAATGCAGCGACAGGTTGCCCGCCGCCGCATTGGGCATCAGCATCGGAACGGTCATCGGCAGCACCCGACGCGGGCCCTTCTCGCGAAGCGTGTCCCACGCATCCAGGAGGGTCCAGAGACCCCCGATGCCGGTCGCGAAATCGACCCCCAACCGTTCCGGGTCCACCTCCGGGCTCCCGGCATCCGCCCACGCCTCCATCGCGGCGACGAGCGCGAACTGCGAGGACGGGTCGAGACGCTTGGCGATCGGGCGCTCGAGCACGGTGTCCGGGCGCACGGCGGCCTGCGCCGCGAAGGTGACGGGCAGGTTGTACTGCTCGACCCAGTCGTACTCGAGGGTGCGAGCGCCGGAGGCGCCACCCAGCAGCGCGGCCCAGCTCTCCGGCGCGGTGCCCCCGATGGGGCTCGATGCGCCGATGCCGGTGACGACGATTCGGGGAATGCTCATGGTCTCCTCGGATGCTCCGGTGGGGGCACGACGGCCCCCACCGGGGTGCAGGTGGCGAGGCCTGAGGTCAGGCCTGGTTGGTGGTGATGAAGGTGACGGCGTCGCCGACGGTCTTGAGGTTCTTGACCTCTTCGTCGGGGATCGTGACGCCGAACTTCTCCTCGGCGTTGACGACGATCGTCATCATCGAGATCGAGTCGATGTCGAGG
>NZ_MEEL01000037.1:0-33312 GCF_001724435.1 Microbacterium sp. SCN 69-37 | reverse complement strand
CTCGGCTGAGCGGAAGTGACAGGATTTGAACCTGCGAGGCGAGTTACCCCGCCTACATGGATTCCAGCCATGCTCCTTAGGCCGCTCGGACACACTTCCGTCGACGATCCTATCAGCCGCCGCGACGGCCGTTGTCGCTCACGCGGTCGCGAGAAGGTCCCCGGCGAGCAGCAGCTGCGGCACCTGCGTGAACCGCCACGCCCCGGCATCCGCGGGGCTCAGGCACCACACCAGGTCGAATCGATCCCCCGGCCACGCGGCGGGCGGGGGCGGGTCGATCGATCCGAGGTGGCTCAGGATGTCGGGGATCAGCTCGTGCTCCCACGCGACGAGCGTGCACCCCGTCGTCGTACGCAGCGCCGCGGCAAGCGCGGCCGTGTCGTCCTTCTTCCACGTCG
Source organism: Microbacterium sp. SCN 69-37 (assembly GCF_001724435.1). Lineage (NCBI taxonomy): Bacteria > Bacillati > Actinomycetota > Actinomycetes > Micrococcales > Microbacteriaceae > Microbacterium > Microbacterium sp. SCN 69-37. The sequence continues at coordinate 32,914 of NZ_MEEL01000037.1, read as the reverse complement.
TCTCCAGAGTGAGCCCCAGCCGCGCGGCCAACGGGGTCGAGAGCGTCAGCGCCGCCGCAGAACCCACGCCCGCGGTCAGGAGGGTCCGTCGCGAGAGTGCGTCGCGCGCCTGCCGACGTTCGTCCATGTGTTCCTTCTCCGATCGTGCTCGCCGATCGTCACACGCCGGTCCGCGCCAACTCCACGGACCGAGCAGGTTCATCGGGCGTGCTGGCGAAACGCCCAGCAGCCACACGGAACGCGGGGTCGCAAACGGCGCTCACGACGTCGCGCACACCGCAGATCGCGCCACCGTTCCGGGCCCGCGCCGCCGCGGGCACAGGGCGCCCGGCAGCCTAGATCGGCAGCGGTATTCGCCGGGTCTGGGCGCCCAGGTCCCACGGCTCGGTCCAGCCGAGCCGGTCGAACAGCGCGTCGATCACCATCGCGGTGAAACCCCAGACGAGATGACCCTGCACCTCGAAGGCGGGCCCGCGCCACGTCTGTCCGTCACGCTCGATGACGGTCACCCCGCGGTTGCGCGCATCGAGCAGGTCGGCGACCGGCGCGCGGAACACGGCGGCCGACTCGGCGTCGTCGACGACGCGAACGGGCGACGGATGCCGCCACCACCCCAGCACGGGAGTCACCAGGTGCCCGGAGAACTCCAACGGCACCGGCGGCAGCGCGCCCAGCACCTCGACGCCGGCCGGATCGAGCCCCGTCTCCTCCTCGGCTTCGCGCAGTGCGGCCGCGATGGGCCCGGCATCCGCGGGGTCGAGGCGTCCTCCGGGAAACGCAACCTGTCCCGGATGAGCGCGGAGCGTGGTCGCACGCTCCAGCAGCAGCACGTCGAGGTCGCGCGAGACCGCGGCATCCTGCGCCGCGTGTGCGCTCTGTACGTCATCGAGCACGCCGAACAGAATCAGCACCGCGGCGGCGCGCGGCGAGACGCCTGCGGGCAGGTGCCGCAGCGGGGCTGTCCAGTCCCGGCCATCGCGAGCCAGAGCGGTCAGCTCGGCGCGTGCCCCGACGACGGGAGCGGCGGAGTCGGAGGGCACCCGTTCAGGCTACGACGCGCCGACCGCTACGGCGACGCACGGAACTCACCCGAAGCGAAAGGAGGGGCCCGGTCAAGGAGAACGCCCTCGGTAGGGTGGTCTCTCGTGACCTCGCCTGCACCGCGGATCGGCATCGTCGTCACCGACGCCGCCTTCTACTCCGACGAAGACCCCGACCACGACACGCCGATCCTCCTCGACGCGCTCCGTGCTCGCGGCGCGGCGGCCGAGGCCGTCGTCTGGCACGACGCCACCGTCGATCTCGCCGCCTTCGATCTGCTCGCGGTCCGCTCTCCGTGGGACTACCCCGAGCGCCCCGATGAGTTCCAGGCGTGGCTCGAGCGCGCGGCGGCATCCACCCGCGTCGTCAACGCTCCGGCGACGATGCGCTGGAACCTCGACAAGCACTACCTCGCCGACCTCGAAGGCGCCGGCATCCGCGTGGTGCCGACCGCGTACGCGACGAGCGTCGATGACGTCCGCGCGGCGCTGGCCGCGCACGACCGCGTCGTCGTGAAGCCGGCGGTATCGGCGGGGGCGCGCGACACCGGCCTGTTCGACGCCGACGACGAGCGGGCGCTCGAGCTGGCGACACGGATCATCGAGGCCGGCGGCACCGCGATGATCCAGCCCGAGGTGCCCGAACTGTCCCGCGGGTGGGAGAAGGCGCTCTACCTGATCGACGGACGCTTCACGCACGCCACCTCCAAGGGTGCGCTGCTGGAGGTGGGCGGCGGACTCATCGGCGGCGTCTACGAGGAGCATCCCGAGCAGGTGCCCGCCTACGACGACGAGATCGCCTTCGCCACCGCCGTCGTGCAGGCCGTGCAGACGGTCACCGGCGGCCCGCTCCCCCTGTACGCCCGCGTCGACACGGTGCGCTCGCGCGCATACGGGCTGGCGCTGCTGGAGGTCGAACTCGTCGAGCCCGCCCTCAACCTGCACGTCGCGCCGCACGCCACCGATGCCGTGGTCGACGCGCTGCTCACCGCGGCAACGGGCTGAGCGCCCTAGCGGCGGCTACCGGCGCCGATTTCGCGGGCGCGGCATCACCGTCGCAGCCAGCGGGACGAGCGACGCGATCATCATCGCGACGCCGAAGACCTCGTCGGTCATTCGCAGCAGGATGCCGCCGATGAGCAGGATGCCGAAGACCACCGCAGCAAGGCCACGCTGAGCGATCCGCTCCAGGCGATCGAGTCGGCGTTCGAGGCGCGACATGTCGACCGACACCGTGCCCTCCTCGAAACCCGTGATGAGCCCGTCGAGGCGTCCGGGCAGACGCCACGCGGTCGTGGCGACCTCCGCGACCTGCGCGAGCGCGTCCTTCACGACGTTGCCGCCCTCATCACGCAGCACCTGACCGGCGAACGGCTCGATGCTCTCCCAGATGTTGTACTCGGGCTCCAGCGTGCTGCACACGCCCGAGGTGAGCGAGATGGCGCGCACGATCAGCAGGAAGTTCTCCGGCAGCTGGAACGGCAGGCTCCGCACGACATCGCCGAACTCCTCCGCGAAGTCGCGGAACTCGCGGGGATCGACCTCGCGCAGTTGCGCGAATCCCATGCCGCCGAAGCGAGCGAACAGTTTCGCGTAGGCACGCTCGAGCTCGCGGGTGTCGGCGCCGGGCAAGAGCGCGCCGACATCGAGAATGCCCTGCACCAGTCTCTTGCTGTCGCGAGCCGCGACGGCCAGCAGCACGGTACGAAGCCCTGAGCGCAGCCGGTCGTCGACGATGCCCATCATGCCGAAGTCGATGAAGGTCAGTGTCCACGCCGGCGCCGCGGCATCCGCGCCGGCGGGGCGGGGCGTCACGAAGACGTTGCCCGGGTGCGGATCGGCGTGGAAGAAACCCGTGCGGAACAGCTGCGTGAACATGGTCGTCGCGAAGACCTCGGCCACCTCCACGGGATCGATGCCGGCCGCGCGCAGGCCCGCGACGTCGGAGATCTTGATCGCCGTCACATCCTGCAGCGTCAGAACCTTGCGCGTCGAGCGCTCCCAGACGACCTCCGGCACGGCGACGGCGGGGTCATCCGCCACGTCCGCGCCGAATCGCTCGGCGTTCTGCGCTTCGTGCAGGTAGTCGATCTCCTCGCGCGATGTCGCGGCGAACTCCTCGGCCAGCGCGGGCGCATCGACGCGGTCCGAGACGAGCCGCACGCGACTCAGCCACCCTGCGACTCGGCGCAGCGCCGCCAGGTCGACGTCGACGATCTCGTCGATCCCCGGGCGCTGCACCTTCACGACGACGGCGCCGAATCCGCTCAGCGTCGCATCTGCCGGCGTCAGTCGGGCGCGGTGCGCCTGCCCCAGGGATGCCGCGGCCACAGGAGTCTCGTCGAACCAGGCATACGCGCGCTCCAGCGGCATCCCGAGCTGCGCCTCGGCGGCGGCGCGGATATCGGCGAAGGGCACGGGCGGCACCTCGTCCTGCAGCCCCTCGAGTTCCTTCGTGATCTCCGGCGGCAGCACGTCCAGACGCGACGACATGAACTGGCCGACCTTGATCATGAGACCGCCGAGGTCGACGGCGAGCGCGTGGAAGCGGCGGGCGACGCGCTGCATCCGCGCGCTGCGCGAGCGCGCGGCGGGGCGCGCGAGGCCCACGCGCGGCAGGAACAGGTCGTACCACCAGGTCTGCGCCAGCGACAGTGCGGCGAAGCGGAGGATGCGCCGGTACCGCGCGCGTGAGCCGGACTGCACCGCCGATCAGCCCTGTGCGAGCAGCGCGTACACGCGGCGACGGGCCTCGTCGAGGATCTCGACGGCGCCCTGCACCTGCTCGGGCGTGCCGGTGCGCCCCACCTGCCCGACCGCCTGCGCGAGCGCGAAGCCGGCCTTCGGCAGCGCGCTCATGCGGCCGCCGTCGCGCTGACCCGGTGTCTCCCAGGGCGCCGGACGGTCCGCGGAGGCTTCTGCCTCGGCGCGACCGGCGTCGGTGAGCGCATACGTCTTTCGGCCGTTCGCCTCCTCGGCGACGATCAGGCCCTCGTCGGCGAGCATCTGCAGCGTCGGGTACACCGAGCCGGCGCTGGGCTTCCAGGCGCCGTCGCTGCGCTGCTCGATCTCCTGGATGATCTGGTAGCCGTGCATCGGCTGCTCGGCGAGCAGGGCCAGCACCGCGGCGCGTACGTCGCCGCGTCCCATGCGGGATCCGGTGCGCTGCTCGAAGGATGCGCGGAGATTCTCCATCGCGTCCCACATGCCAGCCGACCCGGCCGCGAAGGGGCCGGAGCCGAACCCCCGTCCGCCGAAGCCCGGACCGGAGAATGAACCGTTCATGATGCCTCCCGAAATCGCGCCGACCACTCGGCGATAGTGAACGATATATCGTTCACCTGTGTTCGCGCCGTGAGTTCGTGCGTCCTCAGCCGAGGAACTCGGCCGGGTCGAACTCCTCGATGGGGATGACGCGCACGCGCGGCAGTTGGGCGTCGAAGGCGTGCACGTCGTACTCGAGATCGAAGAACTCGATGCCGGGAACGGCGGCGAACTCGCTGCTGCGGAACTCGTGGAACCCGATCAGCCCGACGCGGCGGTCATCGTCGACGAGGGTTGCGAGGTCGTCGACGAAGTCGCGGTCGTGACTGACGAGGACGACGTCGCCGCTGCGATCCTCGAGAGCCCGGAGCGTCCGCTGGATGGCGAGGTCGACGACCTTCGCATCGGCCGGACCCGACAGCGGCACCGGGGTGTAGCCGAGCGCCAGCAGCGCCTGCACGAACGGCATGGGCAGATGCGTCGACGCGTTGAGGAAGAAGAGGCCGCGTACCGGCTGCTGCCAGCGCTCCTCGATGAAGCTCAGCAGGCGATCCCACCGGGGGCGCTCGTCGGGCTGCGGGCGACGGCCCAGGATCGATCCGCCGAGCGTGGCATCGATGTTCTCGCCGTCGACGAGGATCCAGCTGGTGCGATCCGTCACGTTGCCTCCCTCGGCATCCGCGCGCACCCACCCGGGCCGCGCCCTTCGACGCTAGCAGGGGCGCGCTGACTCACCCGTCGCTACGGGCGAACAGCCGCCGCAGCACGAAGAAGACGATCACCGCGACGACCAGCACCACGACGAGCTTCGCCACGAACCACAGCACGCTGAAGATCACGTTGACGATCACCCAGGCGATCGCGATCGCCACGATCACGCCGACGACGCTCCAGAGAGTGCTCCTGCTCATGCGTCCAGCGTAGGGGCGCCCGCGCAGATGCCGCCCCTCAGCCGGCCGCCAGCGCGTGCGCGATCGGCGTCGAACCGGCGTTGAAGCTCACGGTGCGCCCCCGCGTCGCGGGCTCGTCGACCGTGGCCGCGAGCACCGCGGCGACGTCGGCGCGCGACACCGACGTGCCCGACGGGGCAGTGGTCTCGATCATCCCGGTGGGGTCATCGTCGGTCAGGGTCGACGGAGCGAGGATCGTGTACTCGACGCCGCTGGCGCGCAGATGCGCATCCGCGGCGGCCTTCGCCTCGGCGTAGGCGAAGAAGCCGTTGTCGGGGTCGACGCCGTGGTCGGGCCCGGCACCGAAGTACGACACCATGACGAACCTGTCGACGTTCGCCGTCGCGGCGGCGTCGATCGTGCGGATCGCCGCGTCGCGGTCGACGGCGTACGTGCGTGCCGCATCGCCGCCGCCGGCACCCGCCGACCAGACGACGACGTCGAAACCGCGGACGAGGTCGGTCAGCTGCGCGAGGTCGAGACTCGCGACGTCGGCCACGACGGGATGCGCACCCGCCGTCGTCACGTCATCGACGTGGTCCGCGGTGCGGATGACCGCGCTGACCTCGTGGCCGGCCCGAGCGAGCAGCGGCTCGGCCTTCAGCGCCACCTTGCCGTGTCCGCCGATGATGAGGATGCGTGCCATGGCTCCAGCGTACGCGGCGCCGCCTACGCTGGAACCATGACCGCCACGACTGCCCTCGTCCTCGTCGCCAACGCTGCAGACGGCTCCCTCTCGACCTTCCGTCTCACCGACGGCGCACTGGAGCGCATCGCCGTGACCGACGGACTGACGGGGTGCTCCACGTTCGCCGTGGATGCCGCGCGCGACCTCGTCTACGCGGCGGTCAAGGGCGATCCCGCCGGCATCGTCACCCTCTCGCTCGATCGCACGAGCGGTGAGCTCACCCCCCTCTCGCGCCGCGATCTGCCCGCCGGCGGCATGAACTACCTCGCCCTCACGCGAGATGGATCGGCACTGCTGGGAGCGAGCTACGGCGGCGGCTACGGCATCCTCTCCCCCGTCACCGACGGCACCGTCGGCGAGCCGGTGTCGGAGATCTCCTACCCGAATCTGCACTCCGTGCTGCCCAGCGCCGACGGCCGTTTCGCCTACTTCGTCTCGCTCGGGGCCGACCTCGTCGCCCAGTACGCGATCGCCGACGAGCTCGCCCTCGTCCCGCTGGAGCCCGCGACCGCGGCGGCTCCCGCCGGCAGCGGACCGCGCCATCTGCTGGTGAACGACACGCAGGATGCCGTCTACGTCATGACCGAGTTCTCCGGCGAGGTGCTGCATTACGCCCGCGATACGGCGACCGGCACGCTGGAGCTGGTGGGCGCGGCATCCGCCTTCGACCGTTCGAAGGGTCTCGGCCACGGCGAGTTCGGCGCCGATCCCCTCGCCCATCACTTCATCTGGGGCGCCGACCTGCACGCCGGCGCGGACGGCCGCGTGCTGTGGGCGTCGGAGCGCACCGAGAGCACGCTCGCCGCGGTTCCGGTGGCCGCCGACGGCACCGTCTCGGATGCCGCGACCTTCACCGTCACCGAGCAGCAGCCCCGCGGCTTCGCCACGAGCGCCGACGGCCGCTACCTCGTGGCCGCCGGCGAGAAGTCGACGACGGTCTCGCTGTATGCCGTCGACGGCGAGCGCCTGGAACTGCTGCAGCGCGCCGAGACCGGCAACGGCGCCAACTGGGTGCGCTTCATCGACTGACGCCCCGTCGTCCGTCCCGCCTCGCCGCATTCGCCGACCGATGACGACCAGAGCGGACGGATGAACCGCCTCAGAGGCCGACCATCTCCGCGCTGCGCTCCCACAGGCGCGCGGCGATGACCGGATCGGCGGCGACCGGCGAGGTGCGCGCCAGGCGGTTGGCGACGTAGTAGCCGCCGTGCTCCCAGTCCAGACCCGGCTTGCCCAGCGCGAGCCAGGCCAGCCGCGCCCCGCCGACATCGGTCGAGGTCAGCAGCCGGCTGGTCACGGGATTGGTGTACATGAAGCGCCACGGTCCCTTGGCCGTAGCCGCGAAGCTGCTGCCGATCACGCCCGGGTGGAATGCGGCCGCCGCCACACCGTCGTCGCCCCAGCGCCGCTCGATCTCCTTCGTGAACAGGATGTTCGCGAGCTTCGCGTTGCCGTATGCCGAGCTCGCAGAATATCGCCGCTCGGCGTTGAGGTCGTCGATGTCGAAGCGCGAGAAACGTCGCGCGGCGACGCTCGAGGTCTGGATGACCGCGGCTCCCGCGTCGACGAGGCGATCGCGCAGCAGATTGGTGAGCAGGAAGGCCGCCAGATGGTTCGTCTGGAAGGTCGCCTCGAATCCGTCGACCGTGACGGTGCGATCGCCGAAGATGCCGCCCGCGTTGTTCGCGAGCACGTCGATGCGCGGATAGCTCGCCCGCAGTTCATCGGCGAGCGCGCGCACCTGCGCGAGGACGGCGAAGTCGGCGACGTGGAACGGCATGCCGATCCCCTCGGCCACCTGCCGGGTCCGCCGCGGGTCGCGCCCGACAACCACCACTCGCTGCCCGGCCAGGGCGAGCTGTCGGGCCGCGGCGGCACCGATACCGCTGCTGGCTCCCGTGATCACGATCGTGCGGGGCTCGTTCTCGGTCATCCCGGGAGTCTACGTCCGCCGACGAAGGGTCCTGCCGGGCCGCCCCCTGCACGAGCGCGACCCGAGAGGAGTGCAGGGATCAGGGCGAGGGGATGCCGCCCTTGACGTTCGGCGTCTCGCCGATGACATGGGCCGGACGCGCGACCGACGCCGCGGCGTGTCTCGTCGCAGAGATCGGCGCGGAGGGGGGCCGGATCGCTGAACGTGCACTGGTCGCGGGTCATCCCGGCAGTCTCGGGGACGAGGCGCCGCCGCACAGGTGGATTGACAGCGCTGTCGAGCAGTGTTAGCGGACGCGGGCGCGTTCGTCCGTCCCGTCGCGTCGCCATGCCTCGTCCGCAGCGACATCTGCGGCCGGATGAGCGGGAACGGCGCGGTGACGGCGCCCGATCGCGATGTTCACGACGCCCAGCGACAACACGACCGCCGCAGCCGCCGCGGGCACGGCCATCGCGACGCCCAGCGAGACCTCTTCGGCGATCCAGCCGGTCGCCGCCGCGGCGAGCGCCTGTGCGAGCGTGAGGGCGGAGCTGAGCAGCGTCATGGTCGTCGCCGATCGTCCGCGGGGAGCGCGCTCACCTGCGAGGGAGAACAGCGTGACGAGAGTCGGCCCGACGCCGAGCCCCATGACGAGCAGCCAGCCGGCGACCACACCGAGGCTCGACGATGTCGCATACCCGACGGATGCCACCGTCAGCACTCCCGCGAAGACGAGCCAGCGGTGGCGCAGGGCGAAGCGCGCGGGCAGCAGCACGACGCCGAGGGCGAGCACCGCGGAGCCGATACCCATGAGCCCGTAGAGCAGGCCCGCCTGCGCCTCGTCGCCCGCAGCCCGCGCGAAGGCCGTCAGTGACGTCAGCGCCGCGCCGAAGAACATTCCCACCCCGAACGTCGCCGCCACCAGCACGAGCATCGAGGGCGTCAGCACCGCGCGGAATGCGGCGCGCTCCGCGGCGGTTCCGGCGCGACTCTGCAGCAGGCGCGCGGTGGGGTGCAGCGCGAACGCGAGCACGAAGCCGAAGCTGAGCGCTGCGGCTACCGCGATCGGAGCCCACGGTGCGATGAGGGCTGCGAGGATGCCGACCAGGAACGGGCCGATGACGAAGGCCGTCTCGTCGGCAGCCGACTCGTACGACATCAGCCGCGAGGTCGTCTTCGTGCGCCGCTCGGGAGCGATGCGCGCGGCGACGATGGCCAGCAGCCGGCTGCGCGACATGGCCGCCGCCTGCGGTCCGGTCAGTCCGATCGCCAGAGCAGCGGCGAGGATCACCCCCGGGGGCGTGTCTGCGGTCGCGACCAGCGGGAACAGCGCGAGCAGGATGCCGTTGGCGAGCCCCACCGGGACGAGCACGCGCCGCTGTCCGTGTCTGTCCACGAGATCGCCCATGATGGGGCCCGCGATGACGACGCCGATGCCGACGGCGGCCGAGGTGAGCCCGCCGAAGCCGACCGAATCGGTCGCGTGGACGACGAGCATGAGCACGCCGACGGTCATCATCGCAAAGGGCAGACGTGCAACGAATGCGATCGGCCAGTAGGCCCATCCGGTGTGCGCGATCAGCGATGAACGACCGCTGACGGTCGTGGGGTGGTGCACGGGGTTCCTCCGGGACATGGGCTCGTTGTTCACGTGCCGCCTTGCCCTCCGAACGAATCCGGGGCCGGGTGCCGTCCGCGACGTCGCGGTCGGATGGCTGGGTGGAGCAGGTAGATGCACTTCGCGCTCCGCGAGGGAGCACGACTCTCGAGTGTACCGGATGGATATCTCTGGTGGTCTGACCACACTGCAAATCGGAGTAGCATCGAACAGTCCCCGACCGCCAGCGACAACGGCGCCGCATCCTCACAGATGGGCACCGCATGTCATTCGCCACCTCCTCACTGCCGATTCCGGTCACTGCGGCCACCCGTCGCACACACCTGACGCCATGGGTACGGGTGAGCGCCGCCGTCTTCGCCGTCGCGTGGGGCGGCAATGAGTTCACCCCCCTGCTGGTCACATACCGGTTGGAGCAGCACCTCAGCGCTCCGACCGTCAACCTCCTCCTCGGCGCGTATGTCCTCGGCATCGTGCCGGCCCTGCTCATCGGCGGCCCGCTCTCCGATCGGTTCGGCCGCCGGGCTCTCGCCCTGCCCGCACCGCTCCTCGCCCTCACCGGGTCTGCGGTGCTCGCCGCCGGCGGCGGATCGGCCGCGCAACTCTTCACAGGCCGGGTCTTCTCGGGCCTCGCGCTCGGTCTCGTGATGGCCGTGGGCACGGCCTGGATCAAAGAGCTCTCGACGGCCCCGTTCGACACCGGCGCCGACGCCGGCGCCGGTGCGCGCCGCGCAGCGCTGGTGCTGACGGTCGGGTTCGCCCTGGGAGCCGCGGTGGCAGCCGCCATCGCGCAATCGGGGACGGCTCCGGAAGTGCTGCCGTATCTCGTCAACGTCCTGCTGTGCGCGCTCGCTCTCGCGCTCATGTGGTCGGCCCCCGAGACGCGCACGCGCAGCGCGCACCCGGGTCGACTGCGCGACGACCTCCGCATCCCGGCGGCGACTCACCGCCGCTTCGTGTTCGTCGTCGCCCCGCTCGCCCCGTGGGTGTTCGGCACGGCGGCGAGCGCCTATGCGATCCTGCCCGTGCTCTTCTCCGCCCAGGTGCCCGGCTTCGAAGTCGGGTTCGCGGGTCTGCTGTGTCTCATCGCGCTCGGATGCGGTGTGGCAGCCCAGAGCCTCGTGCGGCGCATCGATCGGGCCGGCAGCGCGCGGACGATCGTCGCCTCATTCGCGGCGACGACGACCGGGCTGGCCCTGGCGGCGGGAGCCGCGGTGAGCATGTCGCTGCCCGTCGCGATCATCGCCGCCGCAGCCCTCGGCACGGCCTACGGATTCCTGCTGGTGACCGGACTGCAGGAGGTGCAGCGCATCGCCGGCCCCGACGATCTGGCAGGTCTGACCGCCGTCTACTACTCGCTCAGCTACCTCGGCTTCTTCGTGCCCGCCGTCCTCGCCTCGCTCAGCCCGATGATCGGCTATCCGCTGCTGTTCGGCGCGGGCGCCCTGTTCGCCCTCGTCAACCTGCTGGCGACGTCCGCCGCACACCGCCGCTACTGAGGTCGACGGCGCTCAGGAGGAGAAGAACGCCTCCGCCGCGCGGGTGAGCGCAACCAGGTCGGCCGTGCCGGCGAGTTCGCGGGCGGAGTGCATCGAGAGGATGGGAATGCCGACGTCGACGGTGCGGATGCCCAGACGCGTCGCCGTGATGGGGCCGATCGTCGACCCGCACGGCACGGCGTTGTTCGAGACGAACTCCTGCGAGAGCACCCCCGCCGCGTCGCACCAGCCGTGCCAGGCGGCCGCGCCGGCGGCATCCGTCGCGTAGCGCTGATTCGCGTTGATCTTCAGGATCGGACCGCTGCCGAGGACGGGCTGGACGACGGGGTCGTGCTTGTCGGGATAGTTCGGGTGCACGGAGTGACCGACGTCGCTGGAGACGCACCAGGATGCCGCGAGCGCGCGCAACTGCTCATCCCGGTCGGCCCCGAGCCCGCGCTGCACCCGCTCGATCACGTCCGACAGGAACGGGCCGGCGGCGCCGGAGCGCGTCGCCGAGCCGACTTCCTCGTGGTCGAAGACCGCGAGCATCGGGATGTGCGCGGTGTCGGACGGCGCGGCGACGAGGGCGGTGACGCCGGCGTGCACCGACGCGAGGTCATCGAGACGGCCGCTGGCGAAGAAGACGTCGTCCTTGCCGAAGACAGCGCCGCGCGCGGCATCGGCGGTCACGATGTCGTAGCCACGGATGCGCCCGGCGTCGATGCCGGCGGCGGCCGCGAGCTCACCGAGCAGGTCGGCCGACGCGGCGTCGCCGAGCCCCCAGACGGGCTGGGTCTGGGTCTGCTTGTGCAGAGCGAGGTGGTCGTTGGCCTCACGGTCGAGGTGGATCGCGAGCTGCGGCAGACGCAGCAACGGCCCGGTTGCGGTCAACACGGCGGAGCCGTCATCGAGTACCAGACGCCCGGCGAGGCGCAGCTCGCGATCGAGCCAGGAGTTCAGCAGCGGGCCGCCGTAGATCTCGACTCCCGCCTGCAGCCAGCCGAAGCGACCGGTGGTCGGCTTCGGCTTGAGCTTCAGCGCCGGGGAGTCGCTGTGGGCGCCGAAGACGTGGATGCCGGTGCGCGCATCGGCCGCACGCGGCACCACCCAGGCGATGACGGCGCCGTCGCGCACGACGACGTACCGCCCGCCCGCAGCGAGCGACCACCCCTCTTCCTCGACGATCGAGGTGAACCCGGCATCCTCGAGGCGGCGCGCGACCTCCGCAGCCGCGTGGAAGCTCGAAGGAGACGCGGCGACGAAATCGGCGAGATCGTCGGCGTGGGCACGGACGGCAGCGGAGGCGGGCATCTTCTCAGCGTAGTTCGGCGCCTGTGCTCACGCCGCGCGGCGCCGCGTCAGCGCGCGCTGCACGAACAGGGCGATCAGGCGCCACCCCAGCAGGAACACCGCCAGCACGATGCCCGCGACGATGACGAAGGAGACGGCGATACCCTGACTCGACACCACACGCAGCAGCATGCCGCCGGCGAGGGTGACGGCCCACACCGGCAGACCCGTGCGCGCCACCACACGCGGCGCCCTCCAGGCCCGCGCGACCAGCCAGCCGAGCACCAGAGCCGCCAGGAACGGCCACGCCGTGATCGCAAGCCCCGTCCACACGTCGGAATCGTGGCTGGCTCGACCCACGGCCGCGAAGGTGACGACCAGCGCGGCGTCGAGGACGAAGGAGAGGAGAACGGAGGCGGATCGCGACATTCCTCCATCCTCCTCCTGTCGCACGGCGGTCTCGGGCAGCGCGTGGGAATGCCGGCGCGGACACCGGGCGTTGCCACCGATATGACAACAGTGGGAATCATCGGAGCAGGACACATCGGCAGCGCACTCGCGCAGGGCCTCGTCGCTCGCGGCTACGAGGTGGTCATCAGCAACTCGCGAGGACCCGAGACCCTTGCGGACCTCGTCGCCCGGCTCGGTGCGACGGCGCGCGCAGCGACCCCCGCCGAAGCCGCGGAGGCGGCGGACTGGGCGATCGTCACCGTGCCGCTGAAGGCGATCGACGACATCCCGGCCGCCGCCTTGGCCGGCAAGATCGTCCTCGACACGAACAACTACTACTGGGAGCGCGACGGGCACATCGCCGCACTCGACGACAATCAGACGACCACGACGCAGATGGTGCAGGACCACCTCGCCGGCGCGCACGTCGTGAAGGCGTTCAACCACATCCCCGCCGCCGCCATCCTCACCGACGGCGCCGCGGCCGGCACCCCGGGTCGCCGGGCTCTCGCCATCGCGAGCGACCATGCGGATGCCGCAGCCCTCGCGATCGCCGTCTACGACGAGTTCGGCTTCGACACGGTCGACATCGGATCGGTCGCCGAGAGCTGGCGCGTCGAGCGCGACCAGCCCGCGTACGTCGTCCGCCAGGACGCCGACGAGCTGCGCGCGAACCTGGCCCGCGCGACGCGCTGAGGCACGTCCTCAGCGCGCGACGATCTCGTCCGCGTTGTCGGCGATCCAGGCCATCAGCGGCAGCACTCGCTGTATGAGCTCGTCTCCGCGAGCAGTGAGGGCATATTCGACGCGCGGCGGCACCTCGGGGTAGGCGGTACGAACGACCAGCCCGTCGGCCTCGAGGGTGCGCAGCGTCGAGGCGAGCATCTTCTCGCTGATGCCATCGACCGCTCGCCGCAGCTGACCCCACCGGGCCGTGCCCTCGCTGAGCGCCAGCAGCACGAGGATGCCCCACTTGCTCATCACGTGATCCAGCACGGTGCGAGTGGGGCAGTTCTCGGTGAAGACCTGGTCGTGCTGGGTCCGGATTTCCGCGAGACTTACCGCCATGTAGGTACCTTACCGAAAAGTGGGTACCCGATCTCTGGAATGCATGGGATGCCGGGCACGGTTCTTCTCCCCGGACCCCAACGAAAGGACCTCCCATGACCATCCTCGTCACCGGTGCCAGCGGGCACCTCGGCCACCTCGCCGTCGACGCACTGCTGTCTCGCGGCGCCACGGCATCCGACATCGTCGCCGGCGCGCGCACCCTCTCCGCGATCGACGACCTCGCCGCACGCGGCGTGCGCACCGTGCACCTGGACTACAACGACCCCGCCACGATCACGGCGGCTCTCGACGGCGTCGACACCGTGCTGCTGATCTCCGGATCGGAGGCAGGCCGCCGCTACGCCGGTCACAAGAACGTCATCGACGCGGCGTTCGCCGCCGGCATCTCGAAGTTCGTCTACACGAGCGTGTCGAAGGCCACGAGCTTCGACTGGCCGCTGGGCGCCGAGCACAAGGCCACCGAGGAGGCACTCGCCGCGAGCGGGCTGCCCACCGTGATCCTGCGCAACGACTGGTACACCGAGAACTACGCCGGCGACGTGCAGCGTGCTGCCGCGTCCGGGGTCATCGCAGCCTCGGTCGCCGAGGGCCGGGTCGCCCCCGCCGCCCGCGCCGACTACGCCGAAGCCGCCGCGGTCGTGCTCCTGGAAGACGGACACATCGGTCGGATCTACGAGCTCGCCGGCGATGCGAGCCTCGGCTACGCCGACCTCGCTGCCGCCGCGGGCGAGGCCCTCGGACGGGACGTCGCCTATGTGCCGGTCTCGCGTGAGGACTTCGTCGCCGCGCTGCAGGGCTCGGGTCTCGACGCCGGGACCGCCGAGTTCGTGGCCAGCATGGAGGACGGCATCCGCGGCGGTGTCCTCGCCGACACCGACGGCACCCTGTCGCGCCTCATCGGCCGCCCGACGACCCCGGTCGTCGACACGTTCCGCGCCGCGCTGGCGGGCTGAATCGGAGGCTCGAGGCGATCGGCCGCGCTCAGACCGGGCGCCCGATCGCCTCGAGCCACCGCAGCCACACCTCGCTGAGGGTGGGGTAGGCCGGCACGGCATGCCACAGCCGGGCCAGCGGCACCTCGCCGACGATCGCGATCGTGGCGGCCTGCAGAAGCTCCGCCATGTCGGCCCCGACGAAGGTCGCGCCCACGAGCACGTCGCGGTCGGTGTCGACCACCGCCCGCGCCTGCCCGCGATAGTGGGCGGCGCGGGTACTCGCTCCCGCGATGTTCGCGAGGTCGTAATCGACGACCCGCACCGCGAGCCCCTCCTTCTGCGCCTGCGCGGCCGTCATACCGACGGCGGCGACCTCGGGCGAGGTGAACACCACCTGGGGGACGGCGACATGATCGGCCGTCGCGACGTGCGTACCCCACGGCTGATCGTCGACCGCGGCCCCCCGCGCCCGTGCCGCGATGACGTCACCGGCCGCCCGCGCCTGGTACTTGCCCTGATGCGTGAGCAGTGCCCGGTGGTTGACGTCGCCGACGGCGTACAGCCAGTCGCTGCCGTGGACTCGCATCGTGTCGTCGACGTCGAGCCACGAGCCGGGCTCGAGGCCTGAGGTCTCCAGCCCGACGTCGCCCGTCCGCGGCACGCGTCCGGTCGCGACGAGGATCTCGGATGCCGTGACCGCTCCGTCTGCGAGCGTCACCGTGACGGTGCCGGTGCCGGCATCCCGCGACACCGCCTGGATCTCGGCGCCGGTGCGCACCTCGACACCGGCCGAGCGCAGATCTGCGGTCACGGCATCGCCGGCGAAGGGCTCCATCCCCCTCAGCAGGCCGGAGCGGGCGAGGACGGTGACGGCGCAGCCGAACGACGCGTAGGCGGTCGCCATCTCACAGGCGACGACGCCGCCGCCGAGGATGACCAGCGACGCGGGCACCTGCTGTGCGCCCGTCGCTTCGCGCGAGGTCCACGGATCGACATCGGCAAGCCCGGGAATGTCCGGCAGCAGCGCCGCCGATCCGGTGCAGACGGCGACGGCGTGGCGGGCGCGCAGGACGACGGCATCCGTCCCGCCCCGGCGCACCGTGACCTCGCGCTGCGCGCTCAGGCGCCCGTGGCCGCGAACGAGAGCGATGCCGGCGCCGTCGAGCCACTCGACCTGACCGGAGTCGTTCCAGTCATGCACGATCTCGTCGCGCCGGCGAAGCACGGCCGCCACGTCGACGGGTCCCGACGGCGCAGCGGACAGGGCGCCCGGGGCATCAGCGGCGTCGGCGCGGGCCGCGCCCGCCCGCAGCAGCACCTTGGACGGCATGCACGCCCAATAGCTGCACTCACCCCCCACGAGCTCGGACTCGACGATCGCGACCGTCAGCCCTCCCTGCACGGCACGGTCGGCGACGTTCTCGCCCACCGGCCCGGCACCGATCACGATGAGGTCGTACTCTGCGGATTCCATCCCCCACGCATATCCGACTGTGACGCCAGATTCCAGCCCCTGTCACGGTGTCGGAGGGATGTGGTTGGGTGGATCATCCGAACCGGAGGACGTATGGCGATCGAGTTCCGCTCCGTCACGAAGCGCTTCGCTGACGGCACCACCGCTGTGGACGAGTTCAGCCTCGTCCTCCCCGCCCACAAGACCACCGTGTTCGTGGGCTCCTCGGGCTGCGGCAAGACGACGCTGCTGCGGATGATCAATCGGCTCATCGAGCCGACCAGCGGCGAGATCACGATCGACGGAGAGCCGATCCGCGATCGGAATCCCGTTCAGTTGCGCCGCGGCATCGGCTATGTGCTGCAGAACGCGGGACTGCTTCCGCATTTCAGCGTCGTCGACAACGTCGCCACGGTTCCGATCCTCAACGGCACGCCGAAGAAACAGGCGCGAGAGCGTGCCCTCGAGCTGCTGGACATCGTCGGTCTCGATCGGTCTCTGGCCGATCGCTACCCCCGTCAGCTCTCCGGCGGACAGCAGCAACGCGTCGGCGTCGCCCGCGGCCTCGCCGCCGACCCCAACATCCTGCTGATGGACGAGCCGTTCGGCGCCGTCGATCCGATCGTCCGCAAGGAACTGCAGGCCGAGACCATCCGCCTGCAGCGCGACCTCGACAAGACGGTCGTCTTCGTCACCCACGACATCGACGAGGCCTTCCTGCTGGGCGACCAGGTCGTCATCCTCGAAAAGGGCGCCCACATCGCCCAGGTCGGCACCCCCGACGAGATCATCGCCGCGCCTGCCAGCGAGTTCGTCGCCGAATTCGTCGGCGTCGAGCGGGGCTCACGCGCCCTCACCGCGAAGAAGACCGCGCACGGCACCGTGCTCGTGGATGCCGCGGGTCGCGCGCAGGGCGTGCTGGTCGACGGAGCGCCATGAACTGGGTCGTCAACAACCTCGATCTGATCGGCGGGCTGACCCTCGCGCATCTGCGCCAGAGCGCGATCGCGATCGTCGCGGCCTTCGTCATCGCGCTTCCCCTCGGCTGGGTCGCGTGGCGCTACACGGCCTTGCGGGGCTCGGTGCTCACCACGATCGGCCTGCTGTACACGATCCCTTCGCTGGGGCTGTTCGCGCTGCTGTGGGCGGTCTTCGGAATCCCCTACCTGTCGGAGAACAACCTCATCATCGCGCTGACCGTCTACGGCGTCGCGATCATGACACGCTCCGTCACCGATGGCCTCGACTCCGTCGACGCCGCCACCCGCGACGCCGCCATCGCCGTCGGCTACGGGCCCTGGCGACGGTTCTGGACCGTCGACCTGCCGCTGGCGGGACCGGTACTGCTCGCGGGTCTGCGCGTCACCGCCACCTCCACGATCGCGCTGGCGACGGTCGGCATCCTCATCGGCGTCGAGAACCTCGGGTACCTGTTCACCAACGGCCTGCAGCGGCGGATCATCCCCGAGGTGCTCGCGGGCGTGGTGATCGTGGTGCTGATCGCCCTCCTCTTCGACCTGTTGCTCGTCCTGGCGGGCCGCCTGCTCATGCCCTGGGCGCCGCGCCGCGACGGCAGTCGGGCCGAGCGTCGCGCGCTGCGGCGCTTCGCGTCGGAGGGGGTCGCATGAACCTCTTCGTCGACGCCTTCGCGTGGATCTTCTCCCCCGACCGCCTCACCGGCTCGCTTCCCCTGCCCGAGGCGATCGCTCAGCATCTCGCGTTCACCTTCGGCTCGGTGCTCCTCGCCGCGCTCATCGCCATTCCGGCCGGCTGGGCGATCGGCCACACCGGACGCGGACGGGAGTTCGCCGTCGCCCTGTCCGGAGCGGCGCGCGCGATCCCGACGCTCGGTCTGGTCGTGCTGCTGTATCTGCTGGTGGGCGTCGTCTACAAGAGCCAGGCCGCCGTCGTGGCCTTCGTCATCCTGGCGATCCCCTCCATCCTCGCCGGCGCCTACGCGGGCTTCGAAGCGATCGACCGCTCCACGATCTCCGCGGCGCGCGCGGTCGGCATGACCGGCCGCCAGATCCTGTGGAAGGTCGAGGTCCCGCTCGGGCTGCCGCTGCTGATCGGCGGCATCCGTTCCGCGACCCTCCAGGTCGTCGCCACCGTGACGATCGCCACCTACGTGGGCCTCGGGGGGCTCGGCTTCTACATCATCCAGGGCATCCAGCTGCGCGACACCGCGCAGATCCTCGGCGCCTCGCTCCTCGTCGTCGCGCTCGCGCTCGTGCTCGACGGCGTCTTCGCGCTGCTGCAGCGCATCGTCGTGCCCCGCGGCGTCGCCGGGCGCTCCGCCCGGCCGCGGGCGGCGACCCGGGCTGCCACGGCATCCTGACTTCCTCTCCACAGCACCCAACGAAAGGCACCCCTCATGTCCGCACTGCGCACCTCCCGCTTCGGAGCGCGCCTGGCCCTGGCGGCCACGGCGCTCACCGTCACCGCCCTCGCCCTCACCGGCTGCGGCTCCAGCAGCTCACTCGAGCAGCCCGCCGCCACCGGCGGTGCGACCGGCTCGTCCGAGACCATCACGATCGGCTCCCAGGCGTACTACTCGAACGAGATCATCGCCGAAATCTACGCTCAGGCACTCGAAGGCGCCGGCTTCACGGTGGACCGTAAGTTCAACATCGGCCAGCGCGACGCGATCGTGCCGTCGCTGCAGAACGGCACCATCTCGCTGACCCCGGAATACACCGGCAACCTTCTGCAGTACTTCGACAAGAGCACCACCGCGACGACCACCGAGGACGTGTACGCGGCCCTCAAGAAGGCACTGCCCGAAGGACTGAGTGTGCTCGACCAGGCGTCGGCGACCGACCAGGACTCGTACAACGTGACGGCGGCGTTCGCGGCGCAGCACAACCTCAAGAGCATCGCCGATCTCGCGAACGTGCCCAACCTCGTGCTCGGTGGCGCGCCCGAGCTCGAGCAGCGCCCGTACGGCCCCACCGGGCTGAAGGACATCTACGGCGTCACGGTGAGCTTCAGCGCCACGGCCGACACGACCGTCGACGAGCTCGTCGCGGGCGGCATCCAGCTGGCCGACGTCTACAGCGCCGACCCGAGCATCAAGACGAAGAACCTCGTCACGCTCGAGGACCCGAAGGGTCTCTTCCTCGCGTCGCACGTCGTGCCGCTCGTGAACAGCTCCTTCCCCGCCGACGCGGCCGATGTGATCAACGCGGTCGACGCGAAGCTCACCCCCGAGGGCCTGATCGCGCTGAACGTCGAGTCCAAGGTCGACCAGAAGTCGACCAAGGACATCGCGGCTTCCTGGCTGAAGGCCAACGGCCTGGGCTGAGCCGTCGCGCCGCGTTTCGACTCGTCTGCGTTTCGACTCGTCGCTGCGCTCCGCGCTCAACGACCGGGGTTCCATCCCCCGGTCGTTGAGCGCGGGCAGCGCGTCGAAACGCAGACCACCCCCGGTCGCGGCTCAGAACGAGCGCAGACTCGCGCGCAGGCCGCCGTCCGACAGCTCGTCGCGCAGGATGCCGCGGCGACGAAGCACCGGAACGAGATCGTCGAGAGTGCGGTGGATCGTGACCGGGTGCAGGTCGCCCCACAGCAGCACGCCGTCGTTGCCCCACTCGCCGAGTTCCTCGATCATGTCGGCGAACTCTTCGGCGGTTCCGACGAAGCCGCTGCGATCCGAGATGCGCCCGGCTCGCGCGAGGGCGGTCAAGTGGGCGCGAAGGGGCGCCGTCGCGGCATCCCGATCTCCGATCAGCCGGCGGATCGAGCCCTGCGAGACGTGCTCGGCGAACAGTCCCTCCGGCAGCGGGGCGTCCAGATCGAGCACGGTGATGTCGGTCTCCAGGTCGCTGGACTGCCGTTGCGCGATCACGCGCAACACCGCATCGTCGGGGTGGGCCGACGCCGCCACGACGCGGTCGGCTTCCTCCGGCGAGGAGACGATGACCGGCTGGATCGCGAACATGATCGTGATGTCCGAGGGTGAGCGCCCGCGCTCGAGCGCGGCGGCGTGGATCTTGGCCCGGTAGGCGCGCACGCTCTGTTCGGTGAGAGGCGCCAGGGCGAGCTGGACGTCGGAGTTCGCGCCCGCGAAGCCGAGACCCCGCCCCGAACCGCCGGGTGAGGCGATGACGGGTTCGCCGCGCTCGAACCGCACGGCGTTGAGCGGACCGTCGAAAGCGAAGTACTCGCCCCGGTGGCGCACCGGACGCAGCTTGGTGCCGTCGGCGTAGACGCCGGTCGCGGTGTCGCGCACGAGTGCGCCCTCTCCCCAGGAGTTCCAGAGCGCGCGGATGCCGTCAAGCCATTCCTCCGCGCGGTCGTAGGCGGCGTCGTGGCTCAGCTGCGGGGCGTCGCCGAAATGGCGGGCGCTTCCGGTGTCGGTCACGACGTTGAGGCCGAGCCGGTCGCCGCTCAGATGCTGGAGTGTCGCGAACTGGCGTGCCGCCGTGTAGGGAAGGTACGCGGCCGGGTTGACCGTCGGGATCACACCCAGGCGGGTCGTCGCTTGGAAGAGGTACGGGGCCAGCAGCAGCGGGTCGAGCTTCGGACCGCCGAAGGCGTGCCGCACCCTCAGGTCGATGGTGTCGGGCGAACCGAGCGACGGGGCGTCCTCGATCAGCACGAACTCGAAACCGGCACGCTCCAGCTCTCGCGCCGACTGCTGATAGAGCTCGGGACGCGTCCACTGCCAGTTCCAGTCCAGGTACGGATGGCCCCAGCCGTGCGGGCCGAAGCCGCGCGCGAGGAACCATCCGAAGTGCTGGAGACGGCTCACGCGAGCACCGCGACGGGAACGTCGCTGGCGACCGACAGCGCCTGCGAAAGGTCGTCGATCAGGTCGTGGACATCTTCGATGCCGATCGAAACCCGCAGCGTTCCGGGGTGCACGCCGACGGCGGTGCGCTCGGCGTCGGTCAGAGCCGCGTGCGAGGTGGATGCCGGGTGCAGCACGAGCGAACGGACATCGCCGAGGTGCGTCATGTGCGTGAAGACCTCGAGAGCCTCGACGAACCGGCGCGCCGTCTCGACGTCGCCACGGAGGGTGAAGCTGAACACGGCTCCGAACCCGTCTGTGAGGTCTCGCACCGCGAGCTCGTGGTCGCGATGCGAGGCCAAGCCGACGTAGTCGACCGAAGCGATCTCCGGGCGGCTCTCCAGCCACTGGGCGAGGGCCTGGGCGTTGGCGCTCTGGCGCTCGACGCGCAGGCTGAGCGTCTCGATGCCCTGTCCGATCAGAAAGGCGTTCAGCGGCGACGGCGTGGGCCCGAATCGCGGGGCGACCGACTCACGGGCATAGGCGATGCGCGCGTCCTGTCCCACCCGCTCGAAGAGGCTCGGCGCGCCGCCGCGACCCGCCGCGACCAGATGCGGGTACCGGTGCGCGACCGTGGCGGCGTCGATCCGGCCGCTGTCGACGATCGCGCCGCCGAGCACACTGCCGTGGCCCGCGAGGAACTTGCTCGCCGAGTGGACGACGACGTCGGCGCCGAGTTCGAGCGGCCGGACGAGGTACGGAGTGGCGAAGGTGTTGTCGATGACCAGAACGATCCCGTGCCGATGCGCGAGCGCGGCGAGCGCAGGAATGTCGACGAGTCGATTGCTCGCGTTCGAGATCGACTCCGCGAACAGAGCACGGGTCGTCGGGAGGATGGCGGCCTCCCACGCGGAGAGGTCGTCGATCTCGCTGACGAAGTCGGTCGTCACGCCCAAGCGCGGCAGGTTCTCGCGCAGCAGCCCGCGCGTGCCCTCGTAGATGTGCGTCGAGGCGACGATGTGCTGGCCGGCCTCGAGCAGCGAGAGCAGCGCGACCGTCGTGGCCGCCTGTCCGCTGGCCAGCAGCAGCGCCTGCGAGCCGCCTTCCAGCGCGGCGAGGGTGTGCTCGACCGCGTCGATCGTGGGGTTGCCGATGCGCGTGTACGCGTAGCCCTCTCCGCGACCGAAATGCGCGGCGGCGTCGTCGTACTCGCCGAACTCGAACCCCGCGGTGAGATAGATCGGCGTCGCACGGGCCGCCGCGATCGCGCCGTTGTCTCGCCGCGGCCGGTCATGCAGCTGCCGTGTGGTGAATGCTCGCCTGCTCACGGGTCCTCCTGTCGGCATCGACGGATCGGGCGTCGATGACCGACCCATCGTCGCGGTCAGGCGAGGTGGAGGACCAATCGCGTTTCGTCGTGTGACGGCCCACTCAGGCCGACGCCGCTCCCGCCCGCGACAGCGCGCGCAGCGCGAGGAACGTCACCCATCTGGAGGGCTCACCGACCTCGACATCCAAGGGGAACCACACCTCGCCGGGAAAGTGAAACCCCTGCAGCCAGCGACCGTCGCTCTGACAGCCGGCACGCACGATCTCGAGAGTGTCGGCGGCGCGCGGATCCAGAAGGATGCCGTCGTGCACGGCCGCCGCGGTGACGTGGTCGGCGGCCTTCAGCGCACTGAACGGCGCTCGGTAGGGATACACGAGCAGATCCGTCCAGGGTCCGACCTGTTCGCCGGTCGACAGGCGGGTGCGCAGACGCCGGGCGAGCAGGTACTCCTCGCCTCGTCGCCGCGAGGCCGCCACAGAGCTGTCACCGGTCAGCTCCTCGTACGCGAGCAGGCCGCGCACGGCATTGATCGTCGAGTGGAACGATGAGCGCACCGACCCGTCGACCCACTCGCAGTTCCAGCCGCCGTCCGGCAGCTGATGAGCGGCAAACCACGCGGCGAGCGGCGACATGTCGCGACCCAGCCACGCCCCGTTCGCCAGCGTCATCGCGTTGATGCAGACATCGACCTCACCGTCCCAATAGGGCAGATCGTCGTACTCCCAACGGGCGCTCACGGCCAGCCGGTCGGCCGTGTCGCCGAGCGCGGCGGCATCCATCCCCCACTCGCGCAGGGTCGTCAGTGTCCAGGTCGTCGCGGTGTACGGCTGACCGGGAATCTCATCCTGGGTGGCGAAATCGAAGCCGTCCGGAAAGAAGGCGCCGCCCGCCCACTGTCCGTCGGGGTCCTGATACGAGAGCAGACGCGCGCCGTCGCCCTCGAGAGGGATTCGGGCGCGCGTCGCGCGCCACACCTCGGCGGGTTCGTCCAGGAGGTCGCGCTCGACCTGCCATCGCAGCGTGGGGTCCGAATCGAGCAGCCAGTCCCGAACGGTCTCGTCGATCATGCGCACACCCCTCCCTCGCCAGACCCGCGCGCCTCACCGCGCCCGTTGGACGGGAACACCGAGCCAGTCGGCCAGATCACCGATCTCGGCGTCCACCATCTCGCGCTCCTCGGGTTCGAGCTCGATGAACTCGTGCACGGCGGTCACCACGAGGTTCTCTTTCTTCTTGTCCAGCTCCGCATCCAGAAGACCGACGAAGCGATCACCCACGAGGATCGGGTGTGCGAAGTATCCGTAGCGACGTTGAGCCTTGGGCTTGAACTGCTCGAGCACGAAGGAGAACTCGAAGAGCTCGGTCAACCGTGGACGGTCGAAGAGCATGCCGTCGTACGGATTGAGGATCGCCACCCGACCTCCGGCGTCGTCGTCGAGCGCGGCGAGTGCTGCCGGATCGACCCGCCATGACCATGACGATCCCTCGACCGTTGCCGGCTCTCCCACGGTGCCCACCGGCGTCCATCGCGAGTTCTGCCGCGCGATGCCGGCGGCCTGCAGCCGGCGCTGCTGCAACACGCGCGCCGCCTCGTCGGGATCGATCACGGGCACGTCGGCGTACACCCGCTCACCCAGGTCCCACACACGCTGCCGGCCCGCGCGACCGACGACCGCCGCCTCGCCGACGTAGGACAGCAGGTCGAGCATCCGCGGCACCTGGTTCGAGCCGTACCAGCCGGCCTCGTCCTTGTGCGCGACCTGGCTCGTATCGTCGATCTGGCCCGCCAGCAACGGGCCGTCGGAGCGCAGGCGCGCGAGAACGTCTGCGCGAAAACGCGCATTCGCCTCCAACCAGCCCGCCGCCTGCGCTCGGAACACCCGCGCACGCATGCCGGCGAGCAGCGCAGGCCGCAGGGATGCCGCGTGGAACTGCCCGTCGAACTCGAACAGCGTTCGATCGTCCTCGACCGCCTTGGTGAGCTGGCCGGGTTCGTACCCCCAGCCGACCCGGGTGAACGGGATGGTCTGCTCAGCGGGCGCGATCGTGGCCGTGGGATCGATCTTGATCGACCCGAGCTGTTCGCCGACTTCGACGACGTCTCCGGGGCGGTCGGCGTCGAGCAGCTGAGCGCGCACGGCGATGCGTCGCGCCTGCTCCCGACTCAGGTGATGCATGCCGCGAGCGTACTCGCCGTCACGGACACGCGCCGCCGCCCGTGCCGCCGTCAGGCCTCCGTGGCCGGCGCCAGTGCACTGTCGACGGCGACGCGCTCATCGAACACGAAGCAGTCGCCGCGGTAGTGCGCCTGCCCCTGCGCAGCGAACCACCCCAGGATGCCGCCATCGAGCTGCCAGGCCTCGACGCCCTCCTCGCGAAGGACGAGCGCAGCCTTCTCGCACCGGATGCCGCCGGTGCAGTAGCTGACGACCGTCTTGTTGCGCAGCTCGCCACGATGTACGGCGACGGCATCCGGAAACTGCGTGAAACGCTCCAGCCGCCAGTCCAGGGCCCCTTCGAAGGCACCGTCGTCGACCTCGAAAGCGTTGCGGGTGTCGAGCATGACGACCTCGCGACCCGCGTCGTCGTGCCCCTGATCGAGCCAGCGGCGCAGCGTCTCCGGCGAGACCGCCGGAGCGCGCCCCTCTGCCGGGCGGATCGTCGGGCGGTCCATCCGGATGATCTCCCGCTTGAGCTTCACCAGCATCTTGCGAAACGGCTGCGCGGAAGACCAGCTTTCGGTAGCCCGCAGCGGGGCGAAGCGAGGGTCGGCGCGAAGCTCGTCGAGGTAGGCGCGCAACGGCTCCGCCGCACCCGCCAGGAAGAGATTGATCCCTTCCTCGGCGAGGATGATCGTGCCCTTCAGCCCCGCCGCGACCGCACGCTCCCGCATCGGCCCGCGCAGCTGCGCGGCATCCGTGAGCGCGGTGAACAGGTAGGCGGACACGTTGAGCACGGCAGGAGCGGCAGACACCGTTCGAGCCTACGGCGCGCTCACATGTCGGTCGGAGTCCACTCCGAGACCTCGTCGAGCTCGGCCACCTCGTCGGCCGTCAGCTCGACGCGGCCGCCGTCGAGAAGGTCGGCCACCTGCGACAGCTTCGATGCCGATGCGATCGGGGCGACCACGGTCGGCTTCGCGCGCAGCCAGCCGAGGGCGGTCGCGGCGATCGAGACGTCGTGGGCGGCGCCGATGCGCTCGAGCACCTGGATGATCTGCAGGCCCTGCGGGGTGGCGTAGACCGCGGCACCCTGCGCGCGCGGCGTGTCGTGGGCCGCGGCATCCGTCGAACGGTACTTGCCCGTCAGGAAGCCCTTCGCGAGCGAGAAGTACGGCACCAGCGACAGGCCGAACTCCTCGGCGACCGGCACGATGTCGTTCTCGGTCTCGCGGTGCACGAGGTTGTAGTGGGGCTGGATGGCGACGGGTTCGGCGACGCCCAGCTCGCGGGCGATGCGCACCCACTCGCGAATGCGGTCGGCGGAGTAGTTCGACACGGCGGTGTAGCGGACGAGACCGTCGGACACGAGCTGGCCGAAGGCCGCGACCGTCTCCTCCAGGGGCGTGTCGGCGTCGTCGAAGTGCGCGTAGTACAGGTCGATCGACTCGACGCCCAGGCGCTCCAGCGAAGCCTCGGCGGCGGCACGGACGGTGGATGCCGCGAGTCCCTTGAACTGCGGATGCTGGCTGACCTTGGTGGCCACGGTGACGTCGGTGTGGCCGCGCTCGGCGAGCCATGCGCCGATGATCGTCTCGCTCTCGCCTCCGGTGTGTCCCGGCGCCCAGGCGCTGTAGGAGTCGGCGGTGTCGATGAAGGTGCCGCCGCCGGCGTGGAACGCGTCGAGGATCCGGAAGGACTCCTCGCGGTCGGCCGTCCAGCCGAACACGTTGCCGCCGAGGGCGAGGGGGAAGACGTCGATGTCGGTGTGCGCGATGCGGGTCATGTTTCGATCCAACCACCGCCGTGGCGGAGGTGTTCCCCGGGTCTTACGCTGACGTCATGATCGGGGCTGCCGTGATGTGGTTCTTCCTGGTGATCCTCAGCGCGGCACCATTGTGGTTCTGCTGGTACGCCTGGGACACGGCGCGCCGACGCCGGCGAGGCGAGGCCGTCTCTCGGCCGTCCGGCGGCTCCTTCGGGTTCGACAAGGTCTGGCGTCCGAGCGTGGCAGAGGCGCAGGCGGTGTGGGAAGCCGAGCAGATCACTCCGGCCCCCGCCCCGATTCCCGGTGACGGCCCGGGCGTGATCGCGGACGGTCGCATCGTGATCGAGACCGGCCTTCGACCCCCCCGCGCCACCACCGCAGACCAGAGGCGTAGCCTGGAGGGGTGAGTATCGGGAACGGCCCCCGACGTGCGGGCCAGAGGGAGGTTATCGGCGAGCTCTTCGCCGATGAGAGGTGAGTTCGCCTCGGCGCCGTGAGCCGCGTGTCAGACGCCCCGGCACCGAACGTCGACCTCGCTTCACGGATGCCGCCAGGGCATCCGCTCTTACGACCTCACGAAAGGCATGCTCATGCACGCACTCACCGAAGCGCAGATCCGCGCATCGCTCATCAACGTCACCCAGTCCGAGCGCCGCAGCCTCACCCTCCCGAACGGCGTCTCCGACACACCCTGGGACGCGCTGCAGTTCTACGGCGCACGCGACCGCAAGCTCGCGCTGGTGGGTTACGTCGTCGTCGAACTCGACGGGGAACCGACCGGGCTGTTGCTGCGACAGGCCGACGCACGACCGAAGAGTCGCGCGCAGTGCTCGTGGTGCAACGACATCCACCTGCCCAACGACGTGCTGCTGTTCACGGCCAAGCGCGTCGGCGACGCCGGGCGGCGCGGTGACACGGTCGGCACGCTCGCCTGCGACCGCTTCCAATGCAATGAGAACGTGCGACGCCGCCCCGCGTCGGCATACATCGGGTTCGACGTCGAGGCCGCGCGCGCGACGCGCATCGCCGCGTTGCGCGAGAACGTCGAGGCCTTCGTGCGCAGCGTCCGCGACGGCCGTTGACCCATTCAGCGGAATGGATATCGAAAGCGTAGCGTTGTCATCATCATGCAACGTTTCGGAACTCTCTCGTTCGGCCACTACGGCCCCCTCGGCGGTGGTCGCGAGCTGACCGCCGGCGACATGCTGCACCAGGCGATCGATCTCGCCCAGGGCATGGACGACCTCGGCGTCAACGGGGTCGCCGTGCGGGTGCACCACTTCGCACGGCAGCAGGCAGCCCCGATGCCGCTCTTGGCGGCGATGGCCGCGAAGACGAAGCGGATCGAGGTCGGCACCGGCGTCATCGACATGCGCTACGAGAACCCGCTGTACCTCGCGGAGGAGGCGGCCGCGGTCGACCTCATCTCCGACGGTCGGCTGGCTCTCGGCGTCAGCCGTGGGTCACCCGAGACGGTCGTGCGCGGCTACGAGAAGTTCGGCTATTCGGCATCCGACCCGCGCGGTGCCGACCTCGCACGCGAGCACATGGACCTGTTCCTCCGCGCGATCGACGGCGAGGGTCTGGCCGAGCGCGACGCCAACTCGCCTTTCGGCGGCGGCCACGGAATGCAGCGCATCGAGCCGCACGCGCCGGGTCTGCGCTCGCGCGTCTGGTGGGGCGCGGGCTCGCGCGACACGGCCGAGTGGGCGGGACGCACGGGACTGAACCTGATGTCCTCGACCCTCGTCACCGAGGCCGACGGGCGCCCGTTCGACATCCTGCAGGCCGAGCAGATCGATCGCTTCCGCGCCGCGTGGGCGCAGGCGGGCCACGCCGGCACGCCGCGGGTCTCGGTGAGCCGATCGGTGTTCCCGATCACGACCGCGGAGGACGAGCTGTACTTCGGCCACAGCCAGGAGGGCGACGGCATCGGCTACATCGACGGCTTCCGTTCGACGTTCGGCAAGACGTATGCCGCCGCGCCCGACGTGCTCGTCGAGCAGCTGCTCCAGGATGCCGCGGTCATGTCCGCCGACACCCTGATGCTCACGATCCCCAGCCAGCTGGGTGTGGAGTTCAACCTGCGCATCATCGAGTCGTTCGCGACGCACGTCGCGCCCGCCCTCGGCTGGCAGTCGACGCTCGCGTCGGCCTGACCTCTCTCGCGCAGGGGTTTGGATCGCGCGGACAGGGCCGGGGCGACCTTGCGCCGAGGCTGACGATGACCGACGCTGGTCGTCATGAGCCGCGTGCGCCTGGACCTGAACATCTCTATCGATGGCTTCGCAACGACCACCGATCAGACCCCGGAGAACCCCTTCGGCGAGGATTGGGGGCGCCTGACCCGCGACTACACGGCGACGCGGACGTTCCGGGAGCGCGTCCTGCACGACGACACGGGCGCGGGGACCACCGGCGTCGACGACGCGTACGCGCAGCGCTACTTCGCCGACCTCGGCGCCGAGATCATGGGTGCGGGCATGTTCGGCCTGCACGAACACGGCGACGATCCTCAGTGGCGGGGCTGGTGGGGCGACGAGCCGCCCTTCCGGGTGCCCGTGTTCGTCCTCACGCACACGCCGCGTCCGCCCATCGAGATGGCCAACGGCACGAGCTTCCACTTCATCGAGGCGTCGGTCGAGGATGCCCTCGCCCAGGCGCGCGCCGTCGCCGCCGGCGGTGACATCCGTATAGGCGGAGGCGGAACGACCGCGCGCTCCTTCCTCGATGCCGGGCTGGTCGACGACCTGCACGTGGCCGTCGTGCCGATCATCCTCGGCCGGGGCATCCGCCTCTGGGACGACCTGCGCGGCCTGGAGAACGGGTACGAGGTCCGCGCCGAGGCGGCCGAAAGCGGCGTGACCCACCTCACGTTCCGCCGCTGAGGCATCGGGAAGGCAGCCGCAGATGCGCCGGGCGATCGCCGTCATCGCACTGCTCACGCTCGTGGCGAGCCTCGCCGCGTGCGCGCGCCTTCGGGTGGATCCACCCGCGCCCTCCCCTGCCACAGCAGGAGCCCCCGTCGGCAAGTCGGAGCATCAGCTCACCGTCGACGGCCACGACCGGTCGTATCGGCTGTACGTGCCCGCTCATCCCTCCGCGCCGGCCGCACTCGTCGTCATGCTGCACGGCGGCTACGGGTCGGCTCAGCAGGCCGAGGCGTCGTACGGATGGGACCGGATCGCCGACGAGCACGGCGTCGTCATCCTCTACCCCAACGGCGACGGCCGGGCCTGGAATGCAGGTGGGGGATGCTGCGGCTCGTCCGCCCGCGACGGCACCGACGACGTGGCGTTCATCGCCGCGGCGGTTGCCGATGTGCAGAAGCGGGTTTCGATCGACGCCGGGGCCGTCTTCGCCGCCGGCATGTCCAACGGCGCGATGATGGCCTACCGACTCGCGTGCGAGACGACGCTCTTCGCCGCGATCGGCCCCGTGTCCGGAACGAGGCCGGTCGGGCTGGAGTGCACCGCTCCCGCCCCGATCTCGGTGATGGCCGTGCACGGTGTGGACGACACCCGTGTGCTCTACGACGGGGGCGCGTCCACCGTCGGCACCGCGCGGATCGACGCCACCGCACAACAAGATGTGCACGCGCTCTGGGCGCGAGCGGCCTCGTGCGAAGAGGACGTCACCACCTCGGCACCGCCGCTGACCACCGAGACCGCCGCCTGCCCCGACTCCCGCACGGTACAGCTCGTCAGCATCGCCGGGTACGGCCACGAATGGCCCTCACCCGACGGCGGATCCACGCCCCAGGGCGAGCAGGTCTACCGGGGATGGGATGCCACCGCGCAGCTGTGGTCGTTCTTCGACACGCACCGACGAGCGGCATCCGGCTGAGCGGAGACGAACGATGAAGACGAACGATGAAGGCGACCGTCTCATCCCCCCAGACCGACAGTCGCCTTCATCGTATCGCTGCCCGGCTTCGGGCGCCGGATCGCTTAGTCACGACGCTACGTCTTCGAGCCGCAGACGCCCAGTGAATATGGCCAATCTTGCGCCAACCTGCACATTCGGTTGAATAGAGCGCTCTTGCGGCCTCGCGAGCCGCTCGGAGCGCACGGATCTTGCGCAAGTCTTGAGGAAGTCGATCTTGACGAGAAGTCAACAGCTCGCTACCGCGTCTGAGCGACCGAGAGTCCGAGAACGGGATAGAGCACGGTGAAGCCCTCGACCAGACCGAGCTTCAACGCGTCCCCGGTGTGCCCGACGCCCGGGATGTCGTACCGGGTGACCGCCATCCCCGCCTTCCGCGCGGCCGCAGCCAGGGTGTCGGCGTGCGCCATGTATGCGGGGTCGGCGGATCCCGCCGTGAACACCGCCGTCATCCCGGCGTACGTCCCGGCCGGAGCGGCCGCCAGGATGTTCACGGGCTTGGAGGCTTCGAAAGCCGCGCTGCTGCCGCCGTAGACGGTCTTGGTGATGTTGGCGACCTGCTCGGATCCCGGGAAGGGTTCTCCCGAGATGTCGAGGATGTTCTTCCACAACGTCGGATAGTCGGCGCCGAAGGAGATCGCGCACCCTCCTCCGTTGGAGTACCCGGCGATGGTCCAGAAGGCGGGATCGTTGATGATGCGCAGGTGCGTCTTCGCCCACGCGACGACGTCCTGCGTCACGTAGGTGCGCGCCCGGCCGAGGGCCGCAGAGTCGGCGCACGCCGTGTCGGCGTTGGCGGAGCCGACTTGGTCGGCGACGATCACGATCGGCGCCAGGCCGTGATTGCGGGCGGCGAACTCGTCCAGCACGTCGCTGATCGCGGTCGGGTCGGGGTTGCCGGGATGGCCCATCATCATGATGACCAGCGGCAGGGCCGGCGCGTTCGGAACGAGCGCGGCGGGGGGCAGGTAGATGCCCGCGGGGCGGGCGGCGAAGCCGGATGCCGTGGCAGGAATGACCTGCGTGCCGCGTGACCCCTTGGTCGGCATTCCGGCGGGCGGCACGAAGGACTGCGCGAGCGGAACGGACGGAACATCGGTGGTCGGCCCGACCTCGGGCAGCTCGAGCGGGTCGTAGCCCGACACGCCGAAAAGCGTCGCCAAGGTGGGGTTCAGGCCGAAACCGGCGTTGATACCGACCGCCGCGGCGACGAGAAACACCAGGACGGCGAAGGCGGACACGATCCGCCGCCACCACCGCGCACCCACCAGCGCGCCGAGCGCGAACCCGGAGGCAGCCAGGACACCGGCCGCCCACGGCACGACGAATCCCGGCAGGGGCGCCGGGCCGAACAGCTGCATCCGGTCGACGACGTGCACGAGCGCCACGCCCAGCCCGGCTCCGGCGAGCGCACCCCCCGCTGCCCACAGCATGGCGCGCCTGTTCCAACGACGCACGAGCACGATCAGAAGGAACGCTCCCGCGATCGTGTAGACGATGATCGGGACAGCTCCGTCGATGATCGGCAACTGCCAGATCTGCATGCACCGACTCTAGGGCGACACACCTTGGCCATCGCTGAGCGCCGCGGGAGAGATCTGCCCGACTCGTCGCCGGCGGCTGCGCCTGTGCAGCGCGCCGAGACCCGCGAGCAGCGCGAGCAGCGCGGTCACGCGAAGGCGCGAGGGCGAGGAGGACAAGTCGGCTCCAGACTCGAGACGAACGCTCGATGAGGGGGTCGGCGGGGCCACCGTGACGGCGGCACTGCCGACGGTTGCGGGTGCGGAAGAACGCCGGATCGACGGCAGGTGAACGGATGCCGACGCGCAGCGATACGGCACGAGCACCCCTTTCCGCAGGGCCGGAAGAAACCCCCGCAGATCGGGGGTGGCGCACACGAGCGACACCGTGAATAATATGAGGCATGACCACAGGTCGCCCGGTTGGGTACAGCGCCATTTCCAGCTATTCACGTGTCGAGATCCTGCACCTCGTCCAGGAGCAGCCGCGTCGCACGATCACCGAGATCGTGGAGGCGACGGGCCTGCACCCGAACACCGTGCGCGAGCATCTGCAGCGTCTGATCGACGAGGGCTACGTCGTGTCGGCGGCGGAGCACCGCACCACTCGCGGTCGCCCGCGCGTGCTCTACAGTGCGGCCGACGGTATCCTGGCCTCCAGCGCCATCCAGCGCCGCAAGGTGCGCGCCGCCGCCGAGCGGGGCGACCTCATGCGCCGCGTGCTGCCGGGAGCCGCGCCCGAGCTCGACACCGAAGCCCTCCATCAGGTCGACGCCCTCGTCGAGGACCTGATCGACGCCGGCTTCGATCCACTGGTCGATGAGCGCGAGCTGACCGTCGACCTCACCCCCTGCGCACACGCCTCCTCCCAGGCCGAGCATCGCGAAGTGCTGTGCCGCGTGCACCTGGGTCTCATGCAGAGCGTGCTCAGCGCCGCCGGCGGGCCCCTCGCCGTCGATGACATGCGCCCGTCCTGCGACCCGCGCGAGTGCGTCGTCCAGCTGATGTTCGCCGGCGCCACGGCCTGATCAGATCTCGGTTCTTTTTCACGGCCCAGGGCGCCTGGGGTTGGGAAATCCCTGTGTAGCTTCAGTCACGAAGAAGACTCCCGCCCTCGGAAGGATGACGATGGACTTCCTGGACCCGCTACTGCTGGCACGCTGGCAGTTCGGCCTGACGACCCTGTATCACTTCATCTTCGTGCCGCTCACGCTCGGCATGTCGCTGTTCGTCGCCATCTTCCAGACGGTGTGGCACCGCACCGGCGACGTGAAGTGGCTGCACCTGACGCGCTTCTTCGGGAAGATCTTCCTGATCAACTTCGCGATGGGCATCGTCACCGGCATCGTGCAGGAGTTCCAGTTCGGC
>NZ_MEEL01000036.1:0-35885 GCF_001724435.1 Microbacterium sp. SCN 69-37 | reverse complement strand
GCGGGCGAGCTCGAACGTGATGTCGGGGATCACGACGCCGAGCGAGAGCGTCTTGATGCGGATCTTCTCGTCGGCGTTCTCGCGCTTCGTGTCGAGGAAGCGCAGGATGTCGGGGTGGTGCGCCGACAGGTAGACGGCGCCGGCGCCCTGGCGCGCGCCGAGCTGGTTGGCGTAGCTGAAGCTGTCTTCGAGCAGCTTCATGACGGGGATGATGCCGCTGGACTGGTTCTCGATCTGCTTGATCGGAGCGCCGGCCTCACGGATGTTGCTGAGCAGGAGCGCGACGCCGCCACCGCGCTTGGACAGCTGCAGGGCCGAGTTGAGCGCTTGGACAGCTGCAGGGCCGAGTTGATGCCGCGGGCGATCGACTCCATGTTGTCTTCGATGCGCAGCAGGAAGCAGCTGACGAGCTCGCCGCGCTGCGCCTTGCCGGTGTTGAGGAAGGTCGGGGTGGCCGGCTGGAAGCGGCCCGAGATGATCTCGTCGACGAGCTTCTCGGCGAGCTGCTGATCGCCGTCGGCGAGGCCCAGGGCCGTCATCACGACGCGGTCCTCGAAGCGCTCGAGGTAGCGCTTGCCGTCGAAGGTCTTCAGCGTGTAGCTCGTGTAGTACTTGAAGGCGCCGAGGAAGGTTTCGAAGCGGAACTTCGCGCCGTAGGCGCGGTCGTTGAGGCGCTGGATGAACTCGAACGGGTACTTCTCCAGCACCGCGCCCTCGTAGTACTCCTTCTCGACCAGGTAGTCGAGGCGCTCCTTGAGGGAGTGGAAGAACACGGTGTTCTGGTTGACGTGCTGGAGGAAGTACTCCCGTGCGGCACGCTTGTCGGCGTCGAACTGGATCTTGCCGTCCTCGCCGTACAGGTTGAGCATCGCGTTGAGGGCGTGGTAGTCCATGCCCTCGAAGCGTGCGTCGGTCTTGAAGGTCGCCGGGCTCACTGCAGCTTCCACCATCGTTCCAATCCGTCGCTCACACGGGCGACGTCGTCGGGCGTGCCGAAAAGTTCGAGCCGGTACAAGTGCGGCACGGTGCACTTGCGGCTGATGATGTCACCGGCGCGACAGAACGACTCGCCGAAGTTGGTGTTGCCCGCGGAGATCACTCCGCGGATGAGGTGACGATGGCGCTCGTCGTTGAGGAACCGGATCACCTGTTTGGGAACGGCGCCCTTCTCCTCGCCTCGCCCCTGGCCTCCTCCGTAGGTCGGTGTCACGAGCACGAAGGGCTCGTCGACCTCGAGAGGTGTGTCGCCAGGGGCGAGCGGGATGCGGACGGCCGGCAGACCGAGCTTCTCGATGAATCGCGCCGTGTTGCCCGACACGCTCGAGAAGTAGACGAGCAGCGGGGCACTCGTCAGTGTCGGCATGTCAGGCCAGACGGCTCGCGAGCTCGTCGATCTTGTCGGGACGGAAGCCCGACCAGTGGTCTTCGTCGGTGACGACGACCGGAGCCTGCAGGTAGCCGAGCGACTTCACGTGCTCCAGCGCCGCCGGGTCCTCCGAGAGGTCGAGGACTTCGTAGTCGATACCCTTCGAGTCCAGTGCGCGGTAGGTCGCATTGCACTGCACGCACGAGGGCTTGGTGTAGACGGTGATTGCCATGTCGTTCCTTCTCTCCCCTTGGTCTGCGCGGATCGATCCCGTTGGGATTCCGCCCTCTTCTCGCCTGTGATCCCGGCCGTGCCCCCGCCGGGAGTCCAATACTACATATGGGTACGGACGTTGGATAGCACCACAAGGGCTAGTAGTTACATCCGTGTAGTTTTGCACCGCTCTCCCCATGTACAACACAGGTTGTCCACCGTTTCATCCACAGGATGCCGCGAGGATCGAAGCCTGGAAAAAGCCTGAATCGCGCGGATTTCGATCGCCCTCGCGACGGCCATCCACAGCCCGGAGGCTACGGGGGGCTTCCGACATCCATCAGCCTGTGGAATCTCGACTGCGGCGTGTCGCGGCATCCGTCCGGCGTGTCGCGGTGTCGGCGCCGACGGGTACCGTGGAGGGGTGGCGGGATACCGGGAACTGTTGCGCACGCAGGGCGTGGCGCGCATCATCGCGGCACAGCTGACCGCGCGCTTTCCGAACGGGATGACGAGCCTGGCGATTCTGCTCCACGTCGAGCAGATGACGGGCTCCTACGCCTCTGCCGGGCTGGTGCTGGCGGCGGCATCCGTGGGTCAGGCGACGGCCGGCCCCGTCACCAGCCGGTGGATGGGCCGCTGGGGCATGCGGCGCGTCCTCACACTGACGACCGCCGTGTGCGCAGCGGCGCTGCTCGCCCTCGCCCTGATCCCCCTCGGGGTCGCCGGATACATGGTGTTCGGACTCATCGCGGGCCTGTCCACCCCTCCCGTGCAGTCGGCCGTGCGCACGATCTACCCCAAGCTCGTCAACGCACGGCAGTTGACGGCGCTGTTCTCCCTCGACGCGAGCCTGCAGGAGATCATCTGGATCCTCGCGCCGGTCGTCATCACCCTCGTCGCCACCCAGATCGGCACGGTGCCGGCGCTGCTGCTGATCGTCTCGATCCTCGTCGCCGGCGGGGCCTGGTTCATCCTCTCCCCCGAAGTCGGGCGCGTGCGCATCCCGCGCAGCCGCCGCGCGTTCGGCAAGGTGCTGGGAAAGCCCGTGGTCCTCCTCGCCACGGTGATCGGCTTCCTCCTCATCGGCGCGTGCGCGGCGGTCGAGGCCGCTGTGGTCGCGACCTTCGGCCACGGCGGCTTGGAGGCCGGTCTCGTCCTGGCGGTCTTCTCCGTCGGCAGTCTCGCCGGAGGCCTCGCCTTCGGGCACATCCCCATGGGGCCGTGGGCCATGGCGCGACGCATGAGCGTTGTCGCCGTCGGTCTCGTCGCCTCCGTCTTCGTCGTCGGCGACATCGGAGCGTCCACCCCGTGGTGGGTCGGCGCCTGCCTGGTCGTCGCGGGCGTCGGCATCGCCCCGGCGCTGGCCGTCATGTTCGCGATGACCTCGGCATCCGTGAAGTTCAGCGAGACCGCCGAAGCGTACGGCTGGATCGGCACGGGACAGCTCATCGGCGCGGCCCTCGGCTCGGCCGTCGCCGGCTTCCTCATCGACAGCACCGGGCCCGCCGGCGCATACGCCGCCGCGGCCGGATTCGCGATCGTGGGCGCGCTGGTCTCGACGCTCTTCGCGCGGGGCTTCCCCGACCTGCGCGGACGCGACGCGAGCCCGATCCCCGACACCGAACCCGTCCCCGTCATCACCTGACATCCTCATCGCCCACGGACAGCGCGCGACCGTAGGCTGACGACATGACTGCCGCTGTGACCCTGCCCCGGCTCTCGTGGGGCGACGTGCGCGCCCGACGTCGCGCACTGCTCGTGCACGGACTCGGATCGACCGGTGCCCTCATGTGGCGCTACGGCGTGGCCCTGGCGGATGCCGGGTGGCTCGCGACGGCCGTCGACCTGCGCGGCCACGGCGCCGCGCCGCGCACGCTGGACTACAGCATCGACGCGTACGCGGCCGACGTGGGCCAGACGCGCACCGACGACGGCGGGCCCTGGGACCTCGTCATCGGGCACTCGCTCGGCGGCGCCGCGGTCACCGTGGCGAGCGCCGCCGACCCCGACTGGACCCGTCGAGTGGTGCTCATCGACCCCGCGATCCGTCTCGCGGACCGCGACCGCGAGAACGTCCGCGTCGGGCAGGAGCAGTCCTTCGCCGACCCGTCGATCGACGCGGTGCGGGCGGAGCACCCCAGCTGGCATCCGCTCGACGTCGAGCTGAAGGCCCGCGCCGCGCAGCAGGCGAGCCGCTGGGCGGTCGAGCAGACCAGCCTGCAGAACACGCCGTGGGACGTGCGTGCGGCCGCAGCGAGGCTCTCGGTGCCGACGCACGTGATCGCGGCGGACCCGGAGGTGTTCTCGATCTTCCAGGGCGAGGTGGCCGCCGAGGTGCTCCGCAACCCACTCATCACGATGTCGGTGGTGACCGGCGCCGGGCACTCCCCGCACTGCGACCTCCCGGAGGACACGATGCGCCATCTCCTCGACGCCCTCG
Organism: Microbacterium sp. SCN 69-37; assembly: GCF_001724435.1. Classification (NCBI taxonomy): domain Bacteria; kingdom Bacillati; phylum Actinomycetota; class Actinomycetes; order Micrococcales; family Microbacteriaceae; genus Microbacterium; species Microbacterium sp. SCN 69-37. The sequence continues at coordinate 31,863 of NZ_MEEL01000036.1, read as the reverse complement.
GCTGACGCCGCGGCATCCGTATCGCGGCGTCGTCAGGAGATGCGGCGCAGCACGTGCAGGACCGCGAGGGCGTAGGCGTCTTCGGGCTGGGGATGCTCGAACGCGTGCGTTTCGCCGGCGAACTCGATCTCGACGCGGTGGGTGTCGGCGAGCCGTTCCAGTCGGCGGAACGCGCCGCGCAGCAGCTCCCGCAGCTGATCCTCTCGTGGCAGCCAGAGCGCATCGGCCTGCGCGACGGAGTCCAGCGCCCACTCCGTCGTGCCGTTGAAGGCGAGGATCGCGCCCGTCGCGTAGTGACGCGGTTCGATCGTCATCTCACTGACCGTGAAGACGTCCGCCTCGAACTCCGGCTCATCGAGCTGAAATCGGTCCCCGGATGCCGGGCGCCACAGCAGACCGGCATCGCGCAGGGCGAGGGCCAACTCGGTCGAGATCATGCTTCCATCCTGCCGCGTCGGCGGCACCACGGGACCGGCGGCGACCCTGAGGCAGGTGACGAGGGGCAGGATGGAGGGGTGACCGATTTCGATGCGACCGCATACCTGCCGGACGACCTGCTCGAGCGCATCCGCTCGCGTGCCGCCGCCGTGGATGCCGAGAACCGCTTCCCCACGGAGGATCTCGCGGAACTGACGGCGGCCGGATACCTCTCGATCCTCGTCCCCACCGCGTTGGGCGGCGCAGGTCTCGGGCTCGCGGAGGCCGCGGTGCTGCAGCAGCGGCTCGCGGGCGCCGCGCCGGCGACGGCATTGGCGATCAACATGCACCTCGTGTGGACGGGAGTCGCGAAGGTGATGTCCGATCGCGGCATCGATGACCTGCGGTTCGTGCAGACCGGCGCGGTCGCCGGCGAGGTCTTCGCGTTCGGCATCAGCGAGGCAGGAAACGATCTGGTTCTCTTCGGCAGCGACACGCAGGCCGTCCCCGCCGCCGACGGCTCGTACTCCTTCACGGGGACCAAGATCTTCACCTCGCTCGGGCCGGTGTGGACGCAGCTGGGTCTGCACGGACTCGACACGACCGACCCCGCGGATCCGAAGATGGTCTACGCGTTCGTGCAACGTACCGACGCCGTCGAGACCCGTGACGACTGGGACACCGTCGGCATGCGCGGTACGCAATCGCGCACGACGGTGCTCAACGGCGCCGTGGCCCCCGCTGACCGTGTCGTTCGCCGCGTCGTGCCCGGCCCGAACCCCGATCCGATCGTCTTCGGCATCTTCAGCGTGTTCGAGGTGCTCCTGGCATCCGTCTACACCGGCGTCGCGCGCCGCGCGCTCGACCTGGCGGTCGCGGCGGCGAAGACGCGGACGTCGAAGAAGACCGGGCGCCCGTACAGCGACGATCCCGACATCCGCTGGCGCATCGCGGAGATGGCGCTCGCCTACGACGGCCTGCTCCCCCAGGTCGCGGCGATCGCACACGACGTGGACGTCCTCGTCGATCACGGCGGGCAGTGGTTCCCCCGACTGTCGGGTCTGAAGCACCGCGCGGTCGTGGCCGCCAAGCAGATCGTCGACGAGGCGATGCTCGTCGCCGGAGGCTCGTCGTACTTCCAGCGCAACGAGCTCAGCCGCCTCTACCGCGACGTGCTCGCCGGCATGTTCCACCCGTCCGACCCCGAATCGGCGCACGCCACCGTCGCCGCCGCCTGGCTCGGCCCCGTCAGCTCCTGAGCTGCCCTCGGCATCCGGCTGCGGCATCCACCCCGGGCATCCGTCCTGTTCAGAACCGAACTGCAAGGGTTGCCGCGCGGCACGCCGCGCGGATCCCGCCGCACCCGGCGTGTCGCGGCGACGGCCTTGCGATTCGGTCGGACCGGAGGGATGCCGCGGTCAGCGCGTATCGAGGTCGTACGCCTTGAGGAGTTCGGCGACGGCGAGCTCGCGCTGATCGCCGCCCTCGGCGAACATGTGCGCGACGTGCGTGCGCAGATGATTCTCGATCAGCAGCTTGTCCAGTGACGCGAGGGCCCGCTGGATCGCTCGCGACTGGGCGATGATGTCCATGCAGTAGTCCTCGTTCTCGATCATCCGTGCGAGCCCGCGCACCTGCCCCTCGAGGATGCGGGTGCGATGCAGGGCGCGCTTCTGGATGTCTTCGATCACGCGGCCAGGATACGCCGCATGCGAGACTACGGGCATGGCGCGCACCCCCACCGAACTGCTCAGCCCGGCCGACCAGGAACGTCGCCGCGCGTTGCGTGTGATGAAGGGCGTCGCCCTCGGCGCACTGATCCTGATGGCGGTCGTGTTCGTCGTGGCGTTCATCCTGCAGGAGCGCTTCCCGTGGCTGCAGTACGTCCGCGCCGCGGCGGAGGGCGGCATGGTCGGCGCCCTGGCCGACTGGTTCGCGGTGACCGCGCTGTTTCGTCACCCCCTCGGCATCCCCATCCCGCACACCGCGATCATCCCGCACCGCAAGGACGAGATCGGGCGCACCCTGGGCGAGTTCGTCGAGACGAACTTCCTCGAGGCGGGCGTCGTCCGCGCGAAGCTCGAGTCGACGCCCATCGCCCGGACGGCCGGTGCCTGGCTGCGCGATCCCGCGCACGCCGAGACCGTCGCGGCGGAGGCCTCGACGGTGGCCTCCGGCATCCTGCGCGCCCTCAGCGACGACGAGGTGCAGGATCTGATCAGCGACCTCGCGCGTGAGCACCTGCTCAGCCCGCAGTGGGGACCGACCGTCGGCGGGTGGCTCGGTCGGGTCGTGCAGGCCGACGCGCACCGTGGCGCGGTCGATCTGGGCGTGGACAGCATCGCGACGTGGTTGCATGCCAACCACGCCGCCTTCAGCGGTCTGGTCTCCCGACGACTGCCCTCGTGGGTGCCGTCGGTCGCGATGCGCCTCGTCGATGACACCGTGTACAACGAGGCCGTGAAGTTCGTCGCCGCGATCCAGGACGACCCCGACCACCCCGCGCGGCGCGCCGTCGACGGATACCTCGCGCGCCTCGCCGAGAACCTGCAGAGCGATCCGACGACGATCGCGCGACTCGAAGAGGCCAAGACGGCCGTCTTCGACAGCCCCCGCGTGCGCGAACTGGCCGCCGAGGCGTGGAACACGGCCAAGACGGGCCTGCTCACCGCCCTGGCAGATCCCGCCAGCGGGCTGCGCCGACGCGTGAGCGCGGCGCTGGTCGAGATCGGCGAGCGCCTGTCGACGGATGCCGCGCTCCAGCACCGTGTGGATGATCGCATCGCGGGGGCCGCGGTGTTCGTCGTGGATCGGTACCGCCACGACATCGCCTCGATCATCACCGAGACCGTGGAGAAGTGGGATCCCGCCGAGACCACCGAGAAGATCGAGCTGATGGTCGGACGCGACCTGCAGTACATCCGCCTCAACGGCACGATCGTGGGCGCCCTGGCCGGACTCGTCATCTTCGCCGTCGCGCACGCGCTGCTGGGCTGAGCACACGTGCTCGGGGGACGGTCAGGGACGGCCGGTGAACGCACGCGCGCCTCTGGCTGGCCGCGACCCGGCGCAGTAGCCTGACGGACATGGGCGAACCGGCGGACGAGCTGCTGTTCACCTACGGCACGCTCCAGTATGCCGAGGTGCAGCTGGACACCTTCGGGCGCCTGATCGCGGGCGAGCCCGACGTGCTGCCCGGTTACACCATCGACTACGTCGAGATCGAGGACCAGCGCGTCGTCGATCTGTCGGGCGCCTCCGTGCATCCCGTGCTGCGCGAGACCGGCAGCCCGCTGGACAAAGTGGTCGGCCGCGTTCTGCACCTCACCGCCGATGAAGTGGATGCCGCCGACGAGTACGAAGTGTCGCTGTACCGCCGGGTGCGGGTGACGCTGGGAAGCGGGCGCACCGCCTGGGTGTACGTCGGCTGATGACGGCTGCCCTGTCCCACGACCCGCTCTGGCCGCGCGCCGGCGACTGGCCCGCGCTCGAGGAGGCGTCGGCGGCCGGGCGCCTCGACGCCGTGCTGCTGGGGGTGCCGGCCTGTCGCACATCGCTCTCACCCACCGGTGCCGATGCGACGCCCGGCGCGGTCCGTGAGGCGCTGCGCCGGTACAGCCCGACGCTCCTGGGTCCGCCGCCCGTCGACCTCGCCGCCGCGCTGCGGCTGGCCGACGCGGGCGATGTCGCCGAGCCCGACGGCTCCGAGGGCGAGGCGCGCGTGCGCGGCCGCACCGCCGCGCTGACGGCGCGCACCGCGCTGCTGATCGCGCTCGGCGGCGACAACTCGATCACGTGTGCGACGGCCCAGGGCGCCGGCGCCGGCGGTCTCATCACGCTGGACGCGCACTTCGACCTGCGCGACGGCGTCTCCAACGGCTCCCCCGTGCGTCGCCTCGTCGACGACGGCCTCGACCCGACGCGCATCGTGCAGATCGGCATCGCCGACTTCGCCGATTCCGCGGCGTACGCCCAGCGCGCCGCCGACCTCGGCATCCGTGTCATCACCCTCGACGAGCTTCGTCTGCGCGGCGCGCACGACGTGATCGCCGAGGCGCGCGAGGTGGCCGGGCGCGGGGGTGGCGGCATCCATCTCGACATCGACGTGGACGTCTGCGATCGTGCGGTGGCGCCCGGCTGCCCGGCGTCGGTTCCCGGTGGCCTGCAGGCGTGGGAGCTGCGGACGCTCGTGCGCGGCTTGTCCGCCGACGCCGGCGTGACCAGCGCGGATATCGTCGAAGTGGATGCCGCGGCCGACGCGGCCGACGGGCGCACCGTGCGCCTGGCCGCCCTGTGTGTGCTGGAGCTGCTGGCCGGCCTGCACCGACGAAAGGTCACTGTATGACGACGCTCGTGCTCGTCCGCCACGCCAAGAGCGACTGGGGCGATCCCGGTCTCGACGATCACGACCGCCCGCTCAACGAGCGGGGCCTGCGCGACGCACCCGTGCTCGCGGAGCGGCTGGCCGGAACCGGCATCCGGCTCGAGGCCATCCTGTCGTCGACCGCGCTGCGCGCCCGCACGACGGCCTCCTTCTTCGCCTCCGCGTTCGGCCTCGAGACAGAGCTGGACGGCGACCTGTACGGCGCCGCGGCGGCCACGCTCCTGCGGGCGGCCGCCGGCCGTGGCGTCCCGGCCGTCATGGTCGTCGCGCACGACCCGGGGATGACCGCGCTCGCGGAGCGGCTCTCCGGCGGCGGGATCGGTCATATGCCGACCTGTGCCGTCGCGACGTTCGTGTGGTCCACCGACGACTGGGATGTCGCGACGGCGACGGATCCGCAGGAGTGGAGCTTGGACCGCCCCTGACGCCGTGCGGCACGGGGCGTTTCGACTCGCGGCGCCGAGTCGAAACGCCTACGCGATCAGCTCACCGCCGCGGTAGACGGCGCGCACCAGCGGCACCCCCGGGCGGTACGCGAGGTGGGTCCGCGTCGGCGCATCGAGCAGCACCAGGTCGGCCCGCGTGCCGAGGGTGAGGGAGCCCACATCGCTGCGGCGCAGGGCCCGAGCGCCGCCCGCGGTGGCCGCCCAGACCGCCTCGGCGACCGTCATCCCCATCTCGCGCACGGCCAGCGCGATCATGAGCGGCATCGAGCTGGTGAAACTGGTGCCCGGGTTGCAGTCGCTCGCGAGGGCGACGCTCACGCCGGCGTCGATCAGCCGACGCGCATCGGGATAGGGCTGCCGGGTCGAGAACTCCACGCCGGGCAGCAGCGTGACCACGACGTCGCTCGCTGCGAGCTGGCGCCCATCCTCCTCATCGAGGTAGGTGCAGTGATCGACCGAGATGACGTCGAGCTCGGCCGCGAGCCGCGCGCCGCGCCCGTGACCCAGCTGGTTGGCGTGCAGCCGTGGGAGAAGTCCCGCGCCGATCCCCGCCAGGAGGATGCGGCGGCTCTCGGCGGGCGTGAACGCCCCCCTCTCGCAGAAGACGTCGATCCATCGGGCGAACGGGCGGACGGCGTCGAGCATCGGACCGCAGACGAGATCGATGTAGGCGTCGCGATCACCGGCGAACTCGTCGGGCAGGACGTGCGCACCGAGGAAGGTGACCTCGTCGGTGACCTCGCGCGCGAGGCGAGCGAGCCGGGCCTCGCCGTCGACGGTGAGGTCGTAGCCCGTCTTCACCTCGAGCGTGGTGGTGCCCTGCCGGTGCATCTCGTCGACGAAGCCCCTCAGACGCGCCCGCAGCTCGTCGTCGGATGCCGAGCGCGTCGCCGCCACGGTGCGCCGTATGCCGCCGGCGACATACGGCTGGCCGGCCATGCGGGCGGCGAACTCGTCGGCGCGATCGCCCGCGAAGACGAGGTGCGTGTGGCTGTCGACGAACCCCGGGATGACCGCGCGCCCCTCGGCATCCACCACCGCCGAGACATCGGCGAGGGAGCGGGGTCGGTCCGCAGCGCGACCGACCCAGGCGATACGGCCGTCGACGATAGCCACGGCGGCGCCCCGGATGAGGCCGGTCGGGTCGGCGGGGTCATCGCCCAGAGCCTCGACGTTCGTCGTGAGCTCACCGATGTTCGTGAGGATGAGCGTGCTCACGGCACGTCGTCCCGCAGCATCGGAACCGTCAGCCCGCGCTCACGCGCGACCTCGCGCGCACGCTCGTAGCCGGCATCCACGTGCCGCATGACACCCGTGCCGGGATCGTTCGTGAGCACCCGCTCGAGCTTCTGCGCGGCGAGCGCCGTGCCGTCGGCCACGACGACCTGACCGGCGTGGATCGAGCGGCCGATGCCGACCCCGCCGCCGTGATGGATCGACACCCACGACGCGCCGGAGGCCGTGTTCAGCAGGGCGTTCAGCAGCGGCCAGTCGGCGATCGCGTCCGAACCGTCGGCCATCGCCTCCGTCTCCCGGTAGGGCGAGGCGACCGAGCCGGCATCGAGGTGATCGCGGCCGATGACGATCGGTCCGGCGAGTTCGCCCGAGGCGACCATCTCGTTGAACCTCAATCCGGCGAGGTGACGCTCCTTGTAGCCGAGCCAACAGATCCGCGCGGGCAGCCCCTCGAAGTGCACGGTCTCGCCCGCCTTCTCCAGCCATCTGCGCAACGGGACGTCGTCGGGGAACAGCTCCGCGACCGCACGGTCGGTCTTCGCGATGTCGTCCGGATCGCCCGAGAGCGCCACCCACCGGAACGGGCCCCGACCCTCGGCGAACAGCGGGCGGATGTAGGCGGGCACGAACCCGGGGAACGCGAACGCCCGGTCGTAGCCGCCGATCTCGGCCTCGCGGCGGATCGAGTTGCCGTAGTCGAACACGGCGGCCCCGGCATCCTGGAATCCGACCATCGCCTCCACGTGCGCCGCCATCGAGGCGCGGGCACGGACGGTGAAGCCCTCCGGGTCGGATGCCGCGGCATCCCGCCACTGTCCGACACTCACTCCGGCGGGCAGATAAGCCAACGGGTCGTGGGCGCTGGTCTGATCGGTGACGATGTCGATCGGGGCGGCGCCGGCGTGTCGGCGGCGCAGCAGCTCGGGGAAGACCTCGGCGGCGTTGCCGACGAGGCCGACCGACCGCGCCTGTCCCGCCGCGCGCGCCGCCACCGCACGCGCGAGGGCGGCGTCGAGGTCGTCGGTGTACTCGTCGAGGTAGCCGTGCGCGACCCGGCGCTCCAGCCGCGACGCGTCGACGTCGACGATCAGCGCCGCTCCCCCGTTGAGCGTCACCGCGAGCGGCTGGGCGCCGCCCCTGCCGCCGGCTCCGGCGGTGAGGGTGAGCGTCCCCGCGAGCGAGTCCCGCCCGAGGGAGCGGGCGACGGCGGCGAACGTCTCATACGTGCCCTGCAGGATGCCCTGCGTGCCGATGTAGATCCACGATCCCGCGGTCATCTGCCCGTACATCGTGAGTCCCAGCTGCTCGAGCCGGCGGAACTCCGGCCAACTCGCCCAGTCGCCCACGAGGTTGGAGTTGGCGATCAGCACGCGCGGTGCCCACTCGTGGGTGCGGAAGACCCCGACCGGCTTTCCGGACTGCACCAGCAGCGTCTCGTCGGGCTCGAGCTCATCGAGCGTGCGGACGATGGCGTCGTACGCCTCCCACGACCGCGCCGCCCGACCCGTGCCGCCGTAGACGACGAGGTCTTCGGGGTGTTCGGCGACCTCGGGGTCGAGGTTGTTCATCAGCATCCGCTTCGCGGCTTCGGCGCCCCAGCTCTTGGCCGTCCGCTCGCCCCCACGCGGGGCGCGGACGGGGCCGCGGCTCGACGCCGCCCGGTTCACAACTCCGGAGTTCTGGGCGTCAACGGGTGATGTCATCGTGATCTCCTTCGATCAGGGACGGTTGTCCGGAGTTGTGAACGCAGCGTCGGCGACCGCGCCGGAGAGAACGAGCGCGGTGGCGGCTTCGAGGTCGGGGCTGACGAACCGGTCGGGCCCGGGCCCTGCGATGCCCGCGGCGCGCACCGCGGCGCGGACCGCGGCGGTGGCGGGCCCCGGCTGCAACGGCGCCCGCAGGTCGAGGGCCCGGCACCCGGTGACGAGTTCGATCGCGAGCACCCGGGCGAGTCCGTCGACGGCGCGGCGGAGCTTGCGTGCGGCGGCCCACCCCATCGACACGTGGTCTTCCTGCATCGCCGACGAGGGGATGGAGTCGACGGATGCCGGGACCGCCAGACGCTTGAGCTCCGAGACGATCCCCGCGGCCGCGTACTGCGCGATCATGAGCCCCGAATCGACGCCGACCTCGTCGGCGAGGAACGGCGGCAGACCATGGCTGCGGGTGCGATCGAGCGCCCGGTCGGTGCGACGTTCGGCGATCGAGGCGAGGTCGGCGACGGCGATCGCGAGGAAGTCGAGCACGTACGCGACGGGGGCGCCGTGGAAGTTGCCGTTGGATTCGACGCGGCCGTCGCCGGTGACGACCGGGTTGTCGACGGCGGAGGCCAGCTCCCGCTCGGCGATGGTGCGGGCGTGCGCGACGGTGTCGCGCGCGGCTCCGTGCACCTGTGGCGAGCAGCGCAGCGAGTACGCGTCCTGCACGCGCGTGCAGACCGCCGGGTCGCGGTGACTCGCAACCAGCGGCGAGTCGGCGAGCAGGGCGCGCAGGTTCGCCGCCGACGCCGCCTGTCCGCTCTGCGGGCGCAGCGCCATCAGGTCGGCGGCGAACACCGCGTCGGTGCCGAGCTGACTCTCGATCGAGAGGGCGGCGGTGATGTCGGCGACGGTGAGCAGATTGTCGAGGTCGCAGAGGGCGAGAGCGAGCATGCCGAGCATGCCGTCGGTGCCGTTGATGAGGGCGAGCCCCTCCTTCTCCTCCAGCACGAGGGGCGCGATGCCGGCGTCGGCGAGGGCGTCGGATGCCGCCACGAGCGCGCCCGTGCGATCGCGCACCTCCCCTTCGCCGAGGGCCGCCAGCGCGAGGTGCGAAAGAGGGGCGAGATCGCCGGAGCATCCGAGCGAGCCGTACTCCCGCACGATCGGGGTGATGCCGGCGTTGAGCATCGCGGTGTAGGTCTCGACGACGACCGGGCGCACGCCCGTGTGTCCGGTCGCGAGAGTCTGCAGGCGCAGCAGGTGCAGGGCGCGCACGACTTCGCGTTCCACCTCCGCCCCGGTGCCGGCCGCGTGGGAGCGGATGAGGCTCGCCTGCAGCTGACGGCGTCGCTCCGGCGCGATGAAGGTCGTCGCCAGCGCGCCGAAGCCGGTCGAGATGCCGTAGTGCGGCTCCGGGTCGTCGGCCAGGCGCTCGATGAGCTCCCGCGCCGCGCCGATCCGCGTCCAGGCGTCGGCGGCGATCTCGACCGCGGCGCCGTGGCGGGCCACGGCGACGACCTCGGCGGGTGTCAGGGGGCGCGCGCCGACGAGGACGTGATCGGCAAGGGTCGAAGCGGCGACGGTGGTCATGTCCCGATTCCATCCCGGTTCTGCCCCCGCGGCCACACGAGCGTGGCATTCTGTGTCTGTGATCCCAGACAACACCGGCGATGCGGGCTCGTCGCCGGCCCCCGCGCAGGTCCCCGCCGCAGATCAGACGCTGCGGATCCTCTCCTCCCTCGCACGCCAGCGCGGACCGGTCGCCGCCCGGACGATCTCCGACAGTCTCGGCATCCCCCGCTCCAGCGTCTACCACCTGCTGGCGGCGATGGCGGCGCACGGATTCGTGGTGCATCTGCCCGACGATCGGCGCTGGGGGCTGGGGACGGCCGCGTTCGAGCTGGCCGGCGGCTACGCCCGCCAGCAGCCTCTCGCTCGTCTCGGCCGGCCGCTCGTGGCGGGCCTGTCGGACCGTGTCGGCGAGAGTGCGCATCTGGCGGTCATGACCGGCCGCGACGTCCTCTACATCGTCGAGGAGCGCGCGCCGCGCCGCCCCGCGCTCGTCACGGATGTCGGCGTGCGGCTGCCCGCGCACCTCACCGCGACCGGGCGTGCGATGCTCGCAGCCCTGCCGCGCGAGCAGGTGCGCGCGCTCTATCCGGATGCCGCGGCCTTCGCCGACCGCACGGGTCGCGGACCGCGGCGCCCCGCCGAGCTTCGCGAGCTGCTCGTGCGCACGCGTGCCGACGGCTTCGCGAGCGAGGACGGGGAGGTGACGCTGGAGTTCCGCTCGGTCGCCGTGGCGGTGCGGGACCATGCCGGCTGGCCGGTCGCGGCGATCGCCCTCACCTGGCCGGCGGGGTCGGCGCTGCGGAAGGACGCGCTCGTCGCCGACATCCGCGCGGCCGCCGACGAACTGCGTCGGCGGCTCTACGGCTGAGGCCGCGCCCGGCCGCGCTCAGTCCACGGCGCTCACGGTGCCGCCGGTGAGGCGGACGAGCTCGTCGAAGGTGAGAGGGAACACCGTGTGGGGAGTGCCGCCGGCCGCCCAGATCTCGTCGAACCCGGCGAGCGCCTCGTCCACCACCGTGGTCAGCGGGGCGGGGTGTCCGGTCGGCGCCACGCCGCCGATCGCCTGGCCGGTCGCGGCGCGCACCTCATCCGGCGAGGCCCGCACGATGCTGCGGCGGCCGAGGCGCTCGGCGAGGGCCGCCGTGTCCACGCGGTGAGCCCCGCTGGTCATGACGAGCAGCGGTTCGCCGTCGGAGAGGAAGACGAGGCTGTTCGCGATGGCGCCGACCTCGACGCCGAGGGCGGCGGCGGCCAGGGCCGCCGTCGAGGCGGCGTCCGGGAGCGTGATGATCTCCCCCGCCACCCCGGCGGAGCGGAGGGCCTCGTGGACGATGCGACTGCGCGGCGAGAGATTCTCGGTCATGGCGCCAGCCTAGAGTCGGCCGCCCTCGAACGTCGCCGACGCGGTCCAGGCAAGGCAATCCAGGCTTACTGGCGGGCCCTCGGCACGAGGAGAATGCTGGGGGCATGCGCCGCATCCTCGCCGCCCTCGGACGGTACCCCGTGATCACCGCGACCGTCGCCGTGGGCATCATCGCCGCGGCACTCGCCGGCGCGGGTCTGAGCGCGTGGGCGACGGGGATCACCACCGCCTACGTCTCCGCCATCGTCGTGTGGACGATCATCGGCATGGTCCGCGACGTGATGCGCGGTCATGTCGGACTCGACGTGCTCGCCGTCGTCGCGATGGTCGCGACCCTCGCTGTCGGCGAGACGATCGCGGCGCTGATCATCGTGCTCATGCTCTCCGGGGGCGAGGCGCTCGAAGACTACGCGGGCCGTCGCGCGACACGCGAGCTGACGGCGCTGCTGGATCGCGCACCACAGATCGCGCACGTGCGCCGTCCGGGCGCCGGTGACGAGACCCGGGACCTTCCCGCCGACGAGGTCGCCGTCGGCGACGAGCTTCTCGTGCGGCCGGCCGAGGTCGTTCCGGTGGACGGCACCCTCCTGTCAGAGGAGGCGAGCTTCGACGAGTCGTCTCTGACCGGAGAGAGCATGCCGGTGACGCGCACCGCCGGCGAGACCGTGCTCTCGGGAGCGGTCAACGGATCGCGCGCGATCCGGGTGCGGGCTCTGCGGCGCAGCGCCGACAGCCAATATCAGCAGATCATCGCCCTCGTGCGTGCCGCGCAGGAATCGCGCGCTCCGATGGTGCGCCTGGCCGACCGGTTCGCGATTCCCTTCACGGCGGTCTCGCTCGCCATCGCCGGAGCGGCCTGGGGACTGTCGGGCGACTCCGTCCGGTTCGCGGAGGTCCTCGTGCTGGCCACACCCTGCCCGCTGCTGATCGCGGCACCGGTCGCCTTCCTCGGCGGCATCTCGCGCGCGGCGAAGGCCGGCATCATCGTCAAGGGGGGCACCGTCATCGAGCAGTTGGCACGCGCGCGCTCCGCCGCCTTCGACAAGACCGGGACCCTGACCCAGGGCCGGCCCGTGCTGGTCGATGTGCGTCCCGCGCCCGGCATCGATCCCGACCGCCTGCTGGCGTGGGCGGCCTCGGCCGAGCAGTACTCCGCGCACGTGCTGGCCGACGGCATCCGCCACGCCGCGTCTGCGCGCGGCATCGTGGTGGAGCCGGCCGACGACGCGCACGAGGAAGCGACCAACGGGGTGACCGCCGTGATCGGCGGGCGACGCGTCGTCGTCGGAAAGCCGGCCTACGTCGCGGCACTCGCCCCCGACACCACGCTCACCGCGCTGGAGGCGGGGCATGCGGCCTCGTACGTCGCTGTCGACGGGCGCTTCGCGGGAGCCCTCGTGCTCGCCGACGGCGCACGGCCGGAGTCGCGGGCCGTTGTGCGCTGGTTGCGCGCACACGGCGTGGAACGCGTCACGATGCTCACCGGCGATGCCCGGCCCACCGCCGACGCCGTGGCGGCGTCGGTCGGCGTCGACGAGGTGCACGTCGACCTGCTGCCCGCCGAGAAGGTGCACCTGGCCGCGATGATGACGCCACGCCCGGTGCTCATGGTGGGCGACGGGGTCAACGATGCGCCGGTGCTCGCCGCCGCCGATATCGGCATCGCGATGGGCGCGCGGGGAGCCACGGCCGCGGGCGATGCGGCGGATGCCGTCGTGCTGAAGGACTCGCTGACGAAGGTGGCCGAAGCGGTCGCGATCGGTCGCGGCACCCTGCGCGTGGCCTACGTCGCCATCTGGATCGGCATCGCCCTGAGCGTCGCGGCGATGCTGCTCGCGACGACCGGCCTGGTGCCGGCCGTCATCGGCGCGCTCGGACAGGAAGTGATCGATCTGGCGACCATCCTGTACGCGCTGCGCGCGCTGCGGGGACGCCCGTTCGATCTCTCCGACCGCGGCACCACCGGCGCGGTCGACGACGCTCACGCGCATGCACCCGCGGGATCGGTGCCGGCGGAGGCAGAATAGGGGGTGGATGCCGCAACGCGGCGGCATCCACCGAGCACCGCCCACAAGGCCCGCCGAAAGAGGATGCGATGACGCACACCCTGCCCCTGCCCGATTTCTCCCACGAGCGCGTGGAGGTGACGACGGGCGCCCGGAGCGGACTGCTCATCACCGTCACCCTGCACTCCTCGACGCTCGGGCCCGCCCTCGGCGGTGCCCGCATGTGGACCTATCCGCACTGGAGCGACGCCGTCGGAGACGCCCTGCGCCTCTCGGCTGCGATGACGCTCAAGAACGCCGCGGCAGGATTGGACGCCGGCGGCGGCAAGTCGGTGATCTGCCTGCCGCCGGGAACGACCCTCGACGCCGATCGTCGGCGCGCGGCGTACCTGGATCTCGGCGACGCCGTCGACCGCTTCGACGGCAGCTACCGCACGGCGGAGGACGTCGGATCGACGACGGAGGACATGCTGGTGGTCAGCGAGCGGACGGCGCACGTGGTCGGCCTGCCCGACGCCGTCGGCGGGTCGGGCGAGCCCGCGGGCCCGACGAGCCTCGGCGTGTACGAGGCGTTGCGCGCCACGCTCGAGCAGGTGACCGGCGCGCCCGAGGTCGTCGGGCGACGGATCACGATCTCCGGGCTCGGTCAGGTCGGCAGCCGACTCGCGGTCCGCCTGAGCGCGGAAGGCGCGGCGCTGACGGTGACCGATGTCAACCCCGCCAAACGCAGCCTCGCCGCCGAGCTCGGCGCACGGTGGGTCGAGCCGGGCTCCGAGCATCTCGTCGAAGCCGACGTGTTCGTCCCCGCCGGCATCGGTGGCGTGCTGGACGCCGACACCATCGACGCCCTCGCCGCACGCGCCGTCTGCGGCCCCGCGAACAACCCTCTCGCCCACCGCTCGGGTGCCGATCGCCTCGCGGCGCGCGGCATCCTCTACGCGCCCGACTTCGTCGTCAACGCCGGCGGCGTCGTCTACCTGGACCTGGAGGCGAAGCACCGGGGCACACGCAGTCAGATCATGGATCGTGTCGCCGCGATCGGCGACACCGTGCGCGCTCTCTTCGCCGATGCGGCGACGCGCGACATCACACCGCTGGATGCCGCGGAGGAGCGCGCCGCCGAGCGCCTCGCGATCGGTCGTCGTGCTCGGGAGAGCGCCGTGCTCGTCTGACGTCGGCGCCGGGTGGCACGCGGTCTCCCTGAAACGGAGACCGCGTGCCGCACACGCGTCTGGCGGTGGCATGATGGACGCACCCGGCAGCGTCGCCGGTCCGCGCGGGCATTCGCCGCCCGTCATCGAAGGAGACCGCCGTGTTCACCAGCCCCTTCCCCGATGTCGAGATCCCGGACGTCAGCATCTACGACGACCTGTTCGCCGATCTCAGCGCGGATGACGCCGCGCGCATCGCCCTCATCGATCCGGCAACGGGCGCCGAGACCTCCTACGGCGCGCTCAAGGCGCAGGTCGACGCCTTCGCCGGCGCGCTGGCTGCTCGCGGCGTCGGCACCGACACCGTGCTCGGTCTGCTCTGCCCGAACGTGCCGGCGTTCGCCACCGTGTTCCACGGCATCCTTCGCGCCGGCGCGACGGTGACGACGATCAACTCGCTGTACACCGCCGGCGAGATCGAGAAGCAACTGCGAGACGCCGGGGCCAGCTGGCTCATCACGGTGAGCCCGCTGTTGCGCGCCGCGCAGCAGGCGGCAGAGGCCATCGGCATCCCCGCCGAGCGACTCGTCGTGCTCGACGGCGCCGACGGGCATCCCGATCTGCGCAGCCTGCTCGGCGAGGGCCGTGCCGCGCCGGAGGTGTCGTTCGACCCGGCGACGCACGTGGCCGTCCTGCCCTACTCTTCGGGGACGACCGGCATTCCCAAGGGCGTCATGCTCAGTCACCGCAACCTCGTCGCGAACGTCGCGCAGTGTCGCATCAACATCGATCTCAAGAACACCGACCGCGTGCTCGCGGTGCTCCCCTTCTTCCACATCTACGGGATGACGGTGCTGCTCAATCTCGCGCTCAAGCAGCGGGCGACCCTGGTCACCATGCCCAAGTTCGACCTCGTGCAGTTCCTCACCAACATCCAGACCTACGGGTGCACCTACCTATACATCGCTCCGCCCATCGCGGTGGCTCTCGCCAAGCATCCGATCGTCGATCAGTTCGACATCTCCACGGTGCACACCGTGTTCTCCGGCGCCGCGCCGCTCGACGGCGAGACGGCCGAGATCGCTGCCCGCCGCATCAACGCGCGCATGATGCAGGGCTACGGCATGAGCGAGCTGAGCCCCGTCTCCCACGCCATGCCGTATACGCGCGATGACATCCCGGTGAGCTCGGTGGGCACGATCCTGCCGAACATCGCGTGCAAGCTCGTCGACACCGAGACCGGCGAGGAGATCACCGAGATCGAAGACGACGGGCGCACCCGGCCGGGCGAGCTGTGGGTGCAGGGCCCGAACGTCATGCTCGGCTACCTCAACAAGCCCGCGGCGACGGCCGAGACCCTGGATGCCGACGGCTTCCTCCACACCGGCGACATCGCCGTCTACCACGACGGCGGCTACTTCTCGATCGTCGACCGCGTGAAGGAGCTCATCAAGTACAAGGGCTACCAGATCGCACCGGCCGAGCTGGAAGCGCTGCTGCTGGGCCATCCGAAGGTGATGGATGCCGCCGTCATCGGCGTGCTCGACGACGACAAGCAGGAGATCCCGAAGGCGTTCATCGTGCCCGCGCCTGACTCCGGGCTCACCGCGGAGGAGGTGATGGGCTTCGTCGCCGACAACGTCGCGCCGCACAAGAAGATCCGCCGGGTCGAGTTCATCGAGTCGATCCCCAAGTCGACGTCCGGAAAGATCCTGCGCAAGGATCTGCGCGCCCGCGAACACGCCGGCTGACGGCATCCGCGCCGCTCGCGCACGGTGGTGGCCACGAAAGGGCCACGCTCGCGAGGTCGTGCCGGCCCTACCGTGGCCCCACCGGGGCGACGCGAGGAGACGGGCATGAAGACGATCGAGGTGATCGACCAGGTGGCGCGATCGTTGGGGGCGCGGGTGCGCCTGACCGGCAGCGCGTCGGGCGACCGACAACCGGCGGCGGCGGTATCGGAGCCCGTCGCCGGTGCGCGGTTCGTCGATGCTGCAGTCGGTGTCGGATCACTGACCCTGCGCGTCATCGGTCGCTCGGCGGGCGACCTGGATTCGCGTGCCTGGGGTGTGGTCGACGCCGCCGTCCATCTGCTGGCACGCGCACACGGCGGCGACGGCGGCCGACGCGAGCGCGTCTGCGCCGCCCTGCTCGCCGGTGATGCCACCGCGCGCACCGATGCGCTGTGGGAGCTCCGCTCCCGGCGATGGGTCGTCGCGCCCGATGAACCGCTGCGCGTCTGGGCCGTGCTCGCGAACGGCGCCGGCGAGGTGGAACAGATCGCGCTGGGGCGCCGCCTCGCCGCAGCCTTGCCCGCGCCGACCGACGTCGTGGACATCGTCGACGACGCCGTCGTCCTGATCTCCCCCGCGACGGTCGACATGGCGGCCTGCATCGCCGCCGTCGAGCGCGAGACGCGTGCGCACGCGGCGCGCCCGTCTGCTCTCGCGACCGCCGACTGCCCGCCCGATCGCGACGATCCGTTGCCGACGATCCGCCAGGCCCTGGATGCCGCGCGTCTGCGTGCCACGATGCCGCAGGCACTCGCGCCGCGGGCGGAAGATCTCGGTGGATGGATGCTGGTGCAGTCCGTCCCCGCCTCGCCGCGCCTGCTTCAGTTGGTCTCCCCCGCCGCGCACGCGCTGCTGACCGCCGGTGACGAGGTGCAGCGTCAGACCATCGAGGCCTATCTTGACGAGGCGGGCCGGGCACCCGATACCTGTGCCCGGCTGCACATCCACCGCACGACGCTCTACTACCGCCTCGAGCACATGCCCGCGGCGGTGCGCGAAGCGCTGGCCGACGGCCTGCAGCGCAGCACTCTGCACCTCGCGCTGAAGACCGCGAGACTGTGGGAGGCCCGACCCGAGCTGGCGTCGGCTTAGCGGGCGGCAGTCGGGCTGATCAGCTCGGCGAGGGCGGCGATTCTGATCGCCGGACCCGACGGCGCCGCCACGACCGTCATGAGCGTACGGGAGCACCCGCGACAGCGCACGATCGCGGCATGCTCGTCGCGCTCCACGACGGCCTCGGCCAACGGTCCCGAGCGCGCGCAATGCCCGCACACGACGACGATCGAGGTCGGGTCGTCGGCGAACACGCCGGAGAGCATCCCCGCCAGTGCGTTGCCGTCGACTCGAGCGACGCGGCGCCCGACGGGCGTCGGGTGCGCCACGGCATCCGTCGTCATGATGACCCTCCGAATCTCTCCGTGCGAATCCGCGCCGGCTCGTGCCCGATGCGAACGAGCGCGTCGGCGACCGCCTCCACGAACGACGTCGGCCCGCACACGAAGACGGCGGGGCGCTCCGCGGGCGGCCAGCACAGCTGCGCCAGCTCGGCATCGGTGACGCGGCCTGCCGTTCGCGGCCACCCGGGCGGCGGCTGGCGTGTGTAGACCCACGACACCGTGAACGCGGCGGGTGGAAGGCGGGAGATCTCGTCGGCGTACATCGCGTCGTCCGGCGAACGGGTCGAGCAGAGCAGGCGGAACGGAGCCGCACTGTCGGCGACGGCACGCGCGCGAGCCATAGCCAGCAGCGGCACGACCCCCGATCCCCCCGCGATCAACTGCACGGGCGCGGGATCGTCCTCACGCCAGACGAAGTACTCGCCGAGGGGGGTCCGATCGCAGAGCCGAGCGTCATCCAGCCTAGGGCGGTGAGCTTGACGATCGCCGCGCGCTCGGAGCACTCACCCCGTACGCGATCGCACGTGAGAAGATCGCCTCAATCAGCAAAGTCAGTACCGGGTCGGCGGATGCAGGCAAAAGAATCGGCCGCTCAGCCATGATTTCTCATGCCCGATCAGCCGTCTTCTTGGTGGACCTAAGGAGATTCGAACTCCTGACCTCCTCGATGCGAACGAGGCGCGCTACCAACTGCGCCATAGGCCCTTGTATGTCCTCAACATTATCACGCGTCTCGAGCACCGCATGCACCGGCAGGATGGAGGCATGAGCTCCACGGCACCTGTGCCCGACCTCGTTCGCAACGTCCGACTCTGGTCGCACCCGGCCGACGCGGTCGACCTCCGCATCGAGGAGGGGACGATCTCGTCGGTCACGCCGACGTCCGACGACACCGCCGTGGACACCGCCGGGAACATCGTCAATGGACGCGGACTGCTCGCCCTGCCCGGTCTCGTCAACGCGCACGCGCACATCGACAAGTCGTGGTGGGGGCTTCCCTGGCAGTCGTATGGCGGTGAGGGGACGACCGAGGGCCGCATCCGTCACGAGCGGGCCCACCGCGACGAGATCGGGATGCCGTCGGCAGAGATCACCGGCAACGTCCTCGAGCAGTTCGTGACCCACGGCACCACCGCGATCCGCACGCACGTCGACGTCGATCTGGGGCTCGAGCTGGGCGGCATCGAGGCCGTGCGTGAGGCCGTCGCCGGCTACGACGGTGCCCTGGCCGTCGAGATCGTGGCCTTCCCGCAAGACGGGGTGCTGCGCCGCCCCGGCGTGCTCGCCCTCCTCGACCGCGCCGCGCGCGAAGGCGTCGAGCATATCGGCGGGCTCGACCCGGCCACGATCGACCGCGATCCCGTCGGACAGATCGACGCCCTGCTCGCACTGTCTGCCGACCATGGCGTCGGCGTCGACATCCACCTGCACGACCCCGCCGAACTGGGGGCCTTTCAGATCGAGCTCATCCTCGAGCGCGTCGAGCGGTTGGGGCTGCACGGCCGTGTCAACGTGGCACACGGCTTCGCGGTCGCTCAGCTCGACGGCATCCGACGCCGCGACCTCCTCGCGCAGATGGCCGCACTCGGCGTGACGATGACCACCGTCGCGCCGCTCCGGCTCCCCCAGCTCCCGTTGCACGAGCTCGATGCGGCCGGTGTCGCCTTCGGGTTCGGCACCGACGGCATCCGTGACCTGTGGAGCCCCTACGGCACCGGAGACCTCCTCGGTATCGCCTGGCAGTACGCGCGCGCGTCGAGCATCGTGCGCGACGACGACCTCCTCCGTGTCGTCGAGATCGCGACGGGCGCCTCCGCCCGCTTCGCCGGCCTGGCGACGAATCAACTGCAGGCAGGAGACCGCGCCGACATCGTGCTCGTGGATGCCGAGAACGCCATGGACGCCCTCGTTCGCACGCCGCGACGCGAGGTCGTCATCGGCCGCGGACGCCTCCTGGTCGGCTGAGCCGACCGGTCGGTGTCATCAGCCGGTGCTACTGACCGGAGGCGCGGCGTTCCAGCAGGCGGCGCACATGGGCCTCGATGGCGGCGTCGCCCGCGGCCGCTCCGCCGACGAGCTCGTCGTCGTGGGCCGCAGGCCGCGGCTGCAGCGTGACGGGACGCTGACGCTCGGCACGCGCGCGCATCGCCTCCTCAACGGCGCCGCGACGCAGCGCTTCGCGGGCGTCCGCCTCGTCGAGCACCGCGGCGGCACGTGAGCCGGCCGACACGGTGAGCGGCCGCGGAAGCTCTCGCGGCACCCACGAGCTGCGCTCGGCTTCCAGAGCCACGTCCTGCACGTCGGCTGCGACGCGTTCGATCGGCGCGACCGCCTCACGGACGACCACGCGACGCTGCACGCGCGACATCCGCTGCAGCAGCAGGGCGCAGCTCACGAACAGCACCCCGGCCAGCCAGAGCAACAGCTGCGCGCCGGTCGCGGCCAGCTGCACACCGCCCCATGCGCCGAGCGCGAGAGCGGCGACGGCGATGAGGGTCACGACAAGACGCGCGCGGCGGCGTGCCTGGGCGCGACGGATCTCGGGTCGCGCGCGCTCGCGAGCCGCCGCACGAGCCGCAGCCTCACGCGCGACAGCAGCCTCGGCGCGGGCCTGGAGCGTGGTCACTTCGAGCTCGGCGCGCACGCGGGCAAGCTCCGCCTGCTCGCGCTCGGTCTGTGCCTGACGGGCCAGTCGCTGCTGGGCCATCGCCGTGCGCGCAGTGAGCTCGAGTCGCACTTCCTGCGGCGTCTCACTGGTCTCGGCGAGCACACGCAGCGCCTGATTCAGCCGTACGGCGTTGCGCTCGGCGGCATTGAACTGGTGCCGGCCGTGCCACGACGGCAGAAGGTAGATCATCCACAGCGCCACGGCGACGAGGACGACCACGCCGCCGCCGAGAACCTGTCCACCCATGTCCCCCACGGTAGAGCCGAGCCGACGCGATCACGCGACATCCGACCGCGTGTCTGACCTTCATGTCGAACCTGAAGGTTTCGCGGCATCCCCCGCGCCGCGACGGTGTCAGCCGGCGGGTCGATCCGTGAGCGGGACGGCCGCCGCGCTCTCCGGCGCGCGACCGTGCAGCCACCGCTGCAACACGCCTTCGGGCACCTCCTCGCGCACCAGCGCGAACGCATAGTGGTCGCGCCAATCGCCCGCGATGTGGATGAATCGCCGCCGAAGACCCTCGTAGCGGAAGCCCAGCTTCTCGACCACCCGCAGGCTCGCCCGGTTCTCCGGACGGATACAGATCTCCATGCGGTGCAGCCCCAGCTCACGGAAGCACACGTCGGTGGCCAGCGCGACGGCCGTCGGCGTGATGCCCCGGCCGGCGAAGCGCTCGCTCACCCAGTAGCCGATCGTCGCCGACGACAGCGACCCGCGGGCGATTCCCCAGACGTTCAACTGCCCGGCGATCTCACCGTCGTACTCCATCACGAAAGGCACGCCGCCGCCGTCGCGGTACTGCTGCAGAAGGCGACGGATGCCGAGGCGCATGTCGAACGAAACGGGCCCGTCGGGGCTCGTCGCCTCCCACGGCCGCAGCCACGAGCGATTGCTCATCAACTCCGACTGCAGCACGCGCGCGTCGCGCTGCTTGATGAGCCGGATCGCGATCGGACCGTGCTCACGGGGAGCCGTCAGTTCCATCGGCACCCCTTATGTCCGCCGCTCAGGATCAGCGTCAGAGCTTCTCCGCGAAGTCCTTCAACCACGGTCGCAGCTCCGGACCGAGATCGTCGCGGTCGGCGGCCAGCTGCACGATGGCCTTGATGTAATCCACCCTATCGCCGGTGTCGTAGCGGCGACCGCGGAACACGACGCCCAACACACCGTCGGTGACGGCCAGCTCCTGCAGCGCATCGGTCAGCTGGATCTCGCCGCCCTTCCCCGGCTCGGTGCGCTCGAGGATGTCGAAGACGCCGGGGGTGAGGACGTACCGTCCGATGACCGCGTAGTTGGAGGGGGCGTCCTCCTTCTTCGGCTTCTCGACGAGCCCCGTGACGCGGACGACATCGGGATCGTCGGTCGACTCGACGGCGGCGGCGCCGTACATGTGGATCTGTTCGGGGTCGACCTCCATGAGCGCGATGACCGTGAGGCCGGATGCCGCGTTCACCGCCAGCATCTTCGAGAGCAGCTCGTCGCGCTCATCGATCAGGTCGTCACCGAGCATGACCGCGAAGGTCGCGTCGCCGACGTGGTGACGGGCGCGCAGCACGGCGTGCCCGAGACCCTTCGGCTCACCCTGGCGCACGAAGTGGATGTCGGCGAGCTCGGTCGAGCGCTGAACACTGAGGAGCTTGTCGTGGGCACCCTTGGTGAGCAGATTCGACTCGAGCTCGGGCACCGAGTCGAAGTGGTTCGAGATGTTGTTCTTGTTGCGCCCCAGGATGATCAGCACGTCATCGATGCCCGCCGCGACCGCCTCTTCGACGACGTACTGGATGGCGGGCTTGTCGACGACGGGGAGCATCTCCTTCGGCATCGCCTTGGTGGCGGGAAGGAACCTCGTGCCGAGACCCGCAGCGGGGATGACGGCCTTGATCGCAGGAGCTGACATGACCCACACCTTACCGGCGCGCGCCGCCACGTCCGTGACCGTCTCGGCCGTGCATGTCGGTGCGCCGCCTACAATCGGACCATGACCGACGGCATCGACGATGCGAAACGCGCGCTGCGCGCCGACCTGCGCGAGCGCCGTCAGCAGCGCTCCGAGGCGATGCGCACCGCCGACGCCGCCGGCGTCAAGGCGCAGCTCGACGCGCTGATCGCCCGCACCGGCGCGCGCGCGATCTCCTGCTTCCTGTCGGCTCCGACCGAGCCGGGCACACACGAGTTCGTGGCCGACGCGGTCGAACGCGGCATCCGTGTGCTGCTGCCCATCACCCGCGCCGACGGCCTTCTCGACTGGGTCGTCGCCGAGCCCGGCGCCGATATCGCCGAGGGCCTGTTCGGCATGCCCGAACCGGTCGGCGAGGTGCTGAGCCCCCTGGCCGTCAACGACGTCGATCTGCTGGTGATCCCCGCCGCCGCCGTCGATCGCACCGGAATGCGCCTCGGCTGGGGGCGGGGCTACTTCGACAAGACCCTCGGTTCGATGCAGCACTGCCCGCCCGTCTACGCCGTCGTCTTCGACACCGAGCTGCTGGACGAGGTCCCCCGCGACCTCCACGACCAGCCGGTCACCGGTGTCGTCACCCCCACCCGCACTGTCGAACTCGCGTCGCCGCGACGCTGAGCCCCTTCCCGGAGGACACCATGCCCACCTACGCCTATGCCTGCACGCAGTGCGGACACCGCTTCGATGCCGTGCAGTCGTTCTCGGATGCCGCGTTGACGCAGTGTCCCGAGTGCGGTGGCGCTTTGCGCAAGCAATACGGAACCGTCGGCGTGACCTTCAACGGCTCCGGCTTCTATCGCACCGACTCGCGTTCGTCCACCTCCGGCGGGGGCGCTGGCGCGGGCGCGTCGACTTCGACATCATCGAAGTCCGAGGCAAAGTCCTCGCCCGCATCGTCGGGATCGTGACCGGCGAACGCCGGAGAACCGGAGGAACCGTGATCAAGGGCTTCAAAGACTTCATCATGCGCGGCAACGTCATCGACCTCGCGGTCGCTGTCGTCATCGGCGCCGCATTCACCGCCGTCGTGAACGCGATCGTGGCGTCCATCATCACCCCGCTCATCGAGGTGTTCTGGAAGCCCGACGACAACGGTGTTCCCGGCATCCCGGTTCCCGCGGTCTGGGGCGGAACGGTCACCTTCCCGATCGGCGACCTGGTCAGCGCGCTCATCAGCTTCCTCGCGGTGGCGATCGTGGTCTACTTCGTGTTCGTGTTCCCGATGAACGCGTGGAAGGAGCGTCAGGCCGCCAAGGCCGGCGTCCCCGAAGACAAAGCGGAGAAGCTGCCGACCGAGCAGGAACTGCTCATCCAGATCCGCGACCTGCTGGAGAAGAGCTCCACCACGCGCTGAGCGCGTTTCGCGTCGTCGCTCTTCCGGTCGTTGAGCGAGCGCAGCGAGTCGAAACACCCCTAGTAGTGCGGCGGCACGTCCCGCCGCAGGCGCTCATCGTTCGGCCCCGATGCCCCGTCCCCGGTGAGGGGCGGGGCATCGTCGCGGATGACGGGAACCTCGGGCGCGGGGTCGGTGCCGGGCGCCGGAGTCAGTCGTGCCCGGCGCGACCCGCGCACGCGCTCGACGCGCTGACGGCTCTCGTCGTCCACGGCGCTCAGCGCAGATCGAGCGGCTCGGTGACGGTCTCGGCGCGCGGCGTCTCGGGCGAGGCACCGAGGATCGCCGCGATCCGTCCCGCGACACCCGCCGGGTCGCTGTACAGGTCGAAGGCGTGCACGCGCACGTAATGCCAGCCGAGGCGGCGCAGCACCTGCGGGCGCAAGCGCAGGCTCTCCCGCAGGGTCTCCCCCATGCTGTCGGCGTCGCTCTCCACGACGACCGCCTTGCCGCGGTGCTGGGCGACAAGCGGCAGGATGCCGCGATAGTTCACGTCCACGGCGATGCCGAGTGCCCGCAGGTGACCGGCGAGGGCCAGCGTGAGCGGATCGGCGAGGTCTTCGAGCCGGGACTCACGGGCGCGGGCGGCGATGCCGCCGAGGATCGACATGAGCGTCGCCGCACCGGACTCCAGACGTCCCTCATCGAAGGCAGAGGGGCGGATCGAGGAGACGATGACCATCGAACGGCGCGCGCGTGTCATACCGACCGTCAGCAGGCGCTCTCCGTCGGGGCCCGACAGATCGCCGAAGTCGCTCAGCACCCGGCCGTGCTTGGTCAATCCGAATCCGAGCGAGAAGACGACCCGGTCGCGGCTCTCCGCCACCGACTCCTCGAGCCCGAGCACGGCGAACGGCTCGGCCGTGTCGCGGCCGACGAACTCGGCGACATCCGACCGGCCCGCGAAGGCGGCGGCGACGGCGGCGCGCACGCGCTCCGCGTGGCGCACGGATGCCGTGACGACCATCAGGGTCTCGGTGGGACGGTTGACCGCGTGCTCGACCACGAGCGTGACGACGCGGGCGACCTCGGCATCCGGGCTCTCGACGGCCCCCGTGATGGGGTCGGGCGTACCGGTGCCCCCTTCGACGTAGTCGACGCTGAGGCTCCCGCGCCCGAGGTACGACCCCGCCCACGGGTACGAGACGAGCCGGCCTTCGTAGAAGGCACCGTTGACGAGCTCGGCGAGGTCCTCGCCGCCCGCGCGGTAGCTGCGGGTCAGCGTCTCGACCGGAACGAGCTCGGTGAGCCGCTCGAACACGCTGACCTCGTCGAACGGCACGTCGGGCTCGTCCTCCGCGCTCGCGTGCCCGGCACCGACGCGGAACGCGGTGGGACGCTGCGTCACCGGGTCGCCGAAGACGACCACCTGGCGGGCGCGTCGCAGTGCCGGCGCCGCCTCGGCGAGGCACAGCGCCGCGGCATCCGCGACGATGACCACGTCGAACAGGGGCGACTCGGGGATGGCGGGCACTTCATAGGGCGACGCGAGCCACACGGGGGCCAGCGTGCGCACGAGCTTCGGCGCGGCCTCGACCAGCTCCGTCGCAGACGCTCCGCCGCTGCGCAGCAGCTGCTTCAGGGTCGCAGCTTCGCCGGCCTCGTCGACGACGGCGATCTTCCACGTCGTCGCCAGTTCCGCGGCCAGCAGCGGACCCGCCGAGGCCGCGTGCGCCTCATCGACCAGTCGGTAATCGCGTTCGAGCCGGTCGACGACCGACGTGTTCGCGCCCAGCAGCGCCCGGTCCGAGCGCAGCATCGCTTCGAGAGCGGACTGCCACCACGCGAACTCGAATTCGGCGGCGACGTGCTCTTCGGGGACGTGGCGGACCGACAGCTCGGTGAGCAGCTCTTCCAGTCCCATGTCGGCGAGCTCACCGCGCAGGGTGGCGCGCTCGACCAGGTTGTCGAAGACGTCGGAGGTCGCCGCCAAGCCCGCGAGCGTGCGCAGCAGGTAGGGGATCGGCAACGACGCGAGCGGTTCGGTGCGCCCCAGTGCCCGGTCGAGGGCCCCCAGGTCGGCGGCCACCCGCTGCCACGCCGTGGCGACATCGTCCAGACCCAGGGGGATCTCGGGCATGACGCCCGGATCCACCAGCTGCTGCCACTGCGCGCGCTGCTGCTGCACGCGCACCAGCGACTCGTGCATGTCGGTGATGTGCATGCCCGGGCGCACGTACTCGCGCGACAGGTTCTTCAGGCGCCGGCGCTGGGGCGATGTCATCGCGGGAGCGTCGCGGCGCGGCGCGTGCGCCTGGATGAGCTCCGCCATCGGGCGCTCGAAGACGGTCGTGCTGAAGCGGTCGAGCGATGCCCGGATGCCCTGCAGCAGCTGCACGTAGGCGCCGAGTTCGGCCAGCGTCGAGAACGGACGCATGCGCGTCTGCGCGATGAGTTCGTACCCGCGCTCGAGCACGGCGGGCACCTCTGTGCGGTGCAGCCGTCCGGCGAGCGCGTGGGTGTCGCGGGCCTCCTGCGTGGAGGCGAAGGCGACGCCGTACCACGGCGAATCGTCGGGGCCGAAGCGGAACTCGCCGAGACGGGCGGCGGTCGCCAGCGCCTGCGCGGCCTCGGCACGACGGGTGCCGAGCGACTGCAGGGTGGCGATGTCGAATCGGGTCGTCGCCGACGGCTGCGGCGTCATCGATGCGATCGTGGCCAGCGTGCGGAGCGCTTCGAGCGGGGAGACCTCGACGCGCGGATGCCGCTGGGTGAGCGAATCGCGATAGTCACGCAGCACGGTGCGCAGGCGCACCAGAGCGTCGTCGACGTCGGCCACCTTGGGCTGCTCCGCCTTCTCGTTGCGCGTGATCGCGCGGATGAGATCGCGGTGCAGGTGGCGCGGCGAGACGGCGAGTCCGGGCAGTCCGATGCCGGCGAGGCGGTGGCGGACGCCTTCGAGGGTGGAGCGCCGCGCGCTGACCACGAGCACGCGCTTGCCGGCGCGCACGAGCTCGCCGACCGCGTTGATCACCGTCTGCGTGCCGCCGGTGCCGGGCAGCGTGTGCACGGCGAGCGACTGTCCGGCGGCGATGCGCGCGAGCACGGCCTCCTGCTCGGCATCCGCATCGAGCAGGAGCCGGTCGGCGGCGGGCGGTCGCTCATCGGAGCTGACGGGCGGGGCGGGCGCGCGGACGATCGACAGATCCTCGCGGTCGGACTCGTGGCCGGCGAGGGCGTTCAGGATCGGGTGATCGAGGCTCTCGGCGTCGCGACTCATCGGCGACGACGCGTCGGCGAACGTCGACACGACCAGGCGCGGCTGCACGGTGAAGGTGTCGACGTGCGCGGTGAGCGCGCGCAGGTGGTCGATGACCGGCTGCGGTTTGAAGACGCCACCGTCGTAGGCGAGTTCGGCGAGCGCGCGCCCGTCGATCACGAGACCGAAGTGCGTGCGCGCGGCGACGACGAGCTCGGGGTTGATCGTGAAGGTGCCGTGCAGCTTGAGATCGAAGTCGGAGTGGTGGCGGCGGATGGCGAGCGGGCGCAGCAGCACCGGGGCGGCGTAGGTGACGCCGCCGATGCGCCAGCCGGCGATGCCGACCGCCAGGTGCACCGTGTCGATGCCACGGGTCGTGCGCATCTCGACGTCCTTGGCGGCGATGCGCTCGGCCGCCAGGCGGGCCGTGCGCAGGGCGACCTCGTCACGGAAGAGGTTGGACAGCAGCGTGGAGCGCCCGGTGATGAACTGGGGCAGGCTGCCGGGATGGGCTTTCGTGATGTCGATGCCCGCATCGCCGGCGTCGGTGTAGTGCAGCAGGGTGGACCGGCCACCGAGCCACGCCGACTCCTCGCGCAGGCGCGCACGCTCACCGGCGGCGACGTGGGTCACGACGACCCCCGGCTCAGACAGGTCGAGGTCCGCCGGGCTCACCGCATGACCGTGGTCGGCGTCGTCCACGCCTCGCACGGCGCCATCGTCTGCTCTCCACACACTCGACACCCTAAAGTCCCGATCACGGCGTTCCCGGTTAGCGCGGCGGGTTTTCGCGGTATTGGGGCTGATGTGACAGGTGGGGCGGCACCGTGGATCCTCCTCCCCAACCGACGCGGAGGCTCTGCGCCTCCACAGACCGCGACCGCGCGACGATGATGTCGACCGTCGCGAGCATCATGGAGTCATGACCTCGACTGCCGCATACTCGGTGCACCCGACACCGATCGGCGAGGCCCTCATCGTCGTCGCCGATGGGGGCCTCGTCGCCCTGGACGTGCTGGATGTGTCGCTGACGGCGGCCGACCGCCGCCTCGAAGCGATCAGCGCCCGCCGCCAGGGCATCGTGGTGCCGGATGCCGCGGCCACCGCCGAGGTGGCCGCGCAGCTGGACGAGTACTTCGCGGGCACGCGGCGACGTTTCACGCTCGATCTCGACCTGCACGGGGTCGACGGTTTCGCACGCCGGGCACTGGAGGCGATGGACGAGATCCCGTATGGCGAGACGAGCTCGTACGGCGAATTGGCGATTCTCGCCGGCTCACCAGGCGCGCACCGCGCGGCGGGATCGGCGTGTGCCCGCACGCCCATCTCGATCGTGATTCCGGCGCACCGTGTCGTCCGTGCCGACGGATCCATCGGTGAGTACGGCGGTCACCCCGAACGCAAACGGTTCCTCCTCGATCTCGAAGCGCGCGTCGTACGAGACGGCACCGCTCGATCCGCCGCCGTGTAGGCCGGTCGCGGCACGGGGCTCCCGCGGCGCGACGCGGGAGCCCCGGGTCGAGCTCGGGTGGATCGCTGGCGGAGCCCGCGACGACGCCCGGTGATATCCTCGAGCGCACGGGTGACGCGGTCGTCGCCCTCGATGTCAGGGAGGCGAGATGGCGACGCCGACCCCGCTCACTGACAGTGATCTGCTGGCCCATGCCGTCGAGGATCTGGCCACACGGACGGGCCTTCCCGTCGCCTTCGGCGGTTTCGAGCGGGCAAACGCGGTCGAGGTCACCTCGGTCGTCGGAAACCGCACCCCGCACCTGTCCGGACTCGTCGTGCACGCCAGCCGCGGGCTCGGCGGGCGGGCGCTCGTGGAGCGGCGCCCGCGACTCGCTCTCGACTACCGGTCTTCGCGCAACATCACCCACGATTACGATCGCGCGATCCTCGGCGAGGGGATCTCGACGCTGTTCGCCGTGCCCGTGCTCGTCGCCGGGCGCGCACGCGGCGTGCTCTACTGCGGTTCGTGGTCGCCGTCCCCCTTCGGAGAGTCCACCGCACGCATGGCGCTCCAGGTCGCCAGCGATCTGGCGACGGAGCTTCGCGTCAGAGAAGAAGTGCAGCGGCGACTCACCCTCGCTCCGGCATCCACCTCGGGCGTCGACCCCGTGCTGCGCGAGCACCTGCGCGACACGTACGCGCAGTTGCGCCGCATCGCCGCCGATGTGCCCGACGCCGCCATCCGGCGCCGTCTCGCCGAGATCGAACAGCGCCTCGCCGATCTGACCCGCGACGACAGTGCGACCACGGAGACGCTCGACGTGAAGCTGTCGCCGCGAGAGATCGATGTGCTCGCGTGCGCGGCACTGGGCCAGACCAACGCCGAGATCGCTGTCGCACTCGGCTTGCGGGAGGGCACCGTCAAGTCGTATCTGCAGTCGGCGATGGCCAAACTCGACACGGGCACGCGCCACGCCGCGGTGACACGGGCGCGACGCGCGGGACTGCTCCCCTGATCAGCCGTCGGTATCAGTAGGCTCTGCCCATGGCCCGCAAAATCGTTCACCAGCTCGTCGATGACCTGGACGGCACCGTTCTCGAAGTCGGTGACGGTGAGACCGTCCTGTTCTCGCTGGACGGCACCGCGTACGAGATCGACCTCACGACCGACAACGCCGCCGCGCTTCGCGACGCGCTCGCGCCGTATGTCTCCGCCGCGCGCAGCGTCTCGTCGCGCGCGACCGCGCCGCGCCGCGCCGGCACCCGCGGACAGCGCCGCTCTCAGCAGCGCGACTACGGTCCCATCCGCGAGTGGGCCGCCAAGAACGGTTTCACGGTGTCGGAGCGCGGACGCGTCCCCGCCTCCGTCCTCGAGGCCTACGACGCCGCTCACTGACGACTGCAGGGAGCGACACCGGTGCTCGTCGGGGCAACGACGGGACGCGCGGCGCGAGCGCTAGGGTGATGTCGTGGCCTCGGACTGGACCCGTCGCGTGCTCGTGGTCGAAGACCAGGCCGCCCTGCGCATGCTCGTGTGCGAGCTGCTGCAGCGTCACGGGTTCGAGACGGCCGCCGCGGCCGACGCGGCGACGGCCACCCAGCTGTTCACCGAGTTCGACCCCGACGCACTGCTGACCGATATCGACCTCGGCAGCCGACCCTCCGGCGCGGAACTGGCGGCCATGCTGTCCGAGCTCGCACCACATCTGGCGATCGTCTTCCTGAGCAGTTATCCGCGCGCAGCGGCCGGCGCGACGGCGATGGGCATCGCCCACGCGGTCTTCGTCTCCAAGCAGGACCTCGACTCCGCGGACGGCCTCGTGTCGGCGCTGGAGCAGGCACTGTCGACGCGGCGGGCCCCGGCGGCGACGGCTCTGCCTGCACCCGATGCCCGCGACGGCCTCGGCGCGCTCACCCGCCATCAGCTCGAGATCCTCGCGATGGTCGCTCGCGGATGGTCGAACGAGCGCATCGCCGAAGAGACCGCGTCGAGCGTGCGGGCCGTGGAACGTTCGATCAGCCGCCTGTTCGACCGCTTGGATGTGACGGGCGACCCGACCGTCAGCCCTCGCGTCGCCGCTGCGGCGATGTACCTGGCCGCGTTCGGCCCGGCCCGGTGAGAGGCCGCGGGTGAGGCGGTTCGCCACGGCGATCGGCCGTGTCGTGGCCGACGGACGGTTTCTGAGCCTGTGGTCGCTCGCGGCGACCCTCGTCCTGTCGATGACCATCATGGCGCCCGTGGGTGCGGGCGTGGATGTCGCGGCGCTGGCTCCGGCGACGCTGGCCACGACGACATGCTTCGTGCTTGTGCTCGGGGCCCTCGCGCTGATCGAGCGGCACCTGTCCGCGCCGCGCGTGCGCGCGATCGTGCTCATCGTCGGCATCGTCGCGTGCGCCGCACTGCGCCCGCTCGTGCAGGACGCGTGGGCCGCGCCGTGGGCACTGCCGATTCCGGCAGCAGCCCAGCTGCCGTTCCGTATCGCGACGAACGTGGTCGTCTGGCCGGTCGTGCTCGCGATGATCGCCGCGCTCGAGAACGCCGTGCACACGCTGCGTCGCACCAACGCGCTGCTGCGCGAGGTGGCGGCAGAGCTCGCCGCCGCGCCCGACCGCGCCGTCGTCGTCGACCGGCGCGCCCGCCGCGAAGTGGGTGCCGCGGCATCCGCCCTCACCCGGGCGATCGATCGGTGGGATCCCGCGACGGGGCCGAGCGGCGTGCGCGCGCTCGGGACGGAGGCCTTCCGCACCTGGAGCCACCGCTTGCAACAGGTGGCGGACGATGCGGCGACGACCTCGGCGCCGCGGGGCGCACCCGCCACGGATGAGATCTCGATTCGCCGTCGCGGCCTGGCGCTGCCGCCGCTGCGCCTTCCACCACGCGGGACGGTCGCGATCGTCTACATCGCCTGCACACTGCCCTACGCGCTGCGAACGACGGGCCCCGCCGAGCTGATCGCGGGTCTGGTCGCCGTCGTCACCGTGACGGGTCTTGTCGACCATGTCGCGCGGCGCCGAAGGTTCGTACGCAGCGCCCGTCTCAGCGCCACGGTCTATCTGCTGGGCGCGGCCATCGGCGGCGTCGTGCTCTCCGTGCTGGCAGCGATCTACGGACATCGCGGCCTCCTCGCGCTCCTGCCCGCCATCGACTACCTCGCCTTCGCGCTCGCGGCCGGCCTGTGCGCGGGCGCCGTGCAGAGACTGCGCCGAGAACAGCGTCGACTGTCGGGAACGATCACGCATTCTCAGCGCGCGAGCCGCGAGGGGGTCGGTCCCGCTCGGGAAGGCCTGCGACGCACGGCGGAGCTGCTGCACCGCGACGGGCAGGGAGCGTGCATGCAGTTCGCGCTGACGCATCCGCACCCGTCCCCGGCGGACACCTCCGCACTGCGCGACGATCTACTCGCGCTCGTGCATCGGCTGACGTCGACGTATGCGGCAGCCGACCCCGGCACGGACGCGGCGGCGCTGCGTGCGCTGCTGGCGACGTGGGGACGGGTGATCGTGCTGCAGACCACGCTCGATCCCCGGGCGCTGGCCGCGCTCGATGCGCATCCCCGCCTCGCGCGCGATGTGTACGACGTCATCGCCGAGGGACTTCTGAACGCGGTCAAGCACAGCGACGAGAAGAGTTGTAGGTTCCCGCTCGAGATGGCGAGGAATGCCGCGATTCCACGGTAGTTGGCTGGGGTTTCGGGTTCAGGATTCCGCGAGTAGTGGCGGATTCTTACA
>NZ_MEEL01000035.1:0-38702 GCF_001724435.1 Microbacterium sp. SCN 69-37 | reverse complement strand
GAACGAGGGCGTCGGCCTGTCGGGCTTCGGCTCGTTCGAGTCGCAGCTGCCGGCCGGCCTGACCGATGAGATCGCCGCGCTGCGCGACGCGATCATCGCCGGCGACCTGGTCGTGACCTCGCCCAGCTCGCCCAAGCGGTAAGCAGTCCCTACGGCGGTCGGCCGGATGCTCAGGTATCCGGTCGGCCGCCGTTCTCTGCCCGATCTCCATTGGGATCGGGTTCCCCCTCAATTAGGGTGCAGATATGAAGCTCGAGCTCCGCGGGATCACGAAGAGATTCGGCAGCCTCGTCGCCAACGACCACATCGATCTCGTGGTCGAATCCGGGGAGATCCACGCGCTCCTCGGCGAGAACGGCGCCGGCAAGTCCACGCTCATGAACGTGCTGTACGGCCTGTACCGCGCCGACGAGGGCGAGATCCTGCTCGACGACGTGCCGCAGCACTTCCGGGGCCCCGGCGATGCCATGGCCGCCGGGATCGGGATGGTCCACCAGCACTTCATGCTCATCCCCGTCTTCACCGTCGCCGAGAACGTCATGCTCGGCCACGAGGACACCAAGGCCTTCGGCCGCCTCGACCTCAACGCCGCCCGTGCGCACGTGCGCAGCGTCGCACAGCGCTTCGGCTTCGAGATCGACCCCGACGCCCTCGTCGGCGATCTGCCCGTCGGTGTGCAGCAGCGCGTCGAGATCATCAAGGCGCTCTCCCGTGACGCGAAGGTGCTCGTCTTCGACGAGCCGACGGCCGTGCTCACTCCGCAGGAGACCGACGAGCTGATGGCCATCATGCGCCAACTGCGCGATGAGGGCACCTCCATCGTCTTCATCACCCACAAGCTGCGTGAGGTCCGCGAAGTGGCGGACCGCATCACCGTCATCCGCCTCGGCACCGTGGTCGGCGAGGCCTCGCCGACGGCGACGAACGCCGAGCTGGCCTCCCTCATGGTGGGACGTGCCGTCGAGCTGACCGTGCACAAGGAGGCGCCGCGGACGCGTGAGGGCGGACTCAGCGTGCGCGGGCTGCGCGTGCTCACGGCGGCCGGTGCGATCGTCGTGGACGACGTCGACCTCGAGGTGCGTCCCGGTGAGGTGCTCGCCGTCGCCGGTGTCCAGGGCAATGGGCAGACCGAGCTCGTCGAGGCGATCGTCGGGCTGGCCGCCCGCGTCGAGGGCTCCATCAGCCTCGACGGCACCGAGCTCGTCGGCAAGAACGTGCGCGCGATCCTCGACGAAGGCGTCGGGTTCGTCCCCGAAGACCGCAAGGAGGACGGCCTCGTCGGCGGGTTCTCGGTCGCCGAGAACCTCATCCTGGACCGCG
This sequence comes from Microbacterium sp. SCN 69-37, assembly GCF_001724435.1. Lineage (NCBI taxonomy): Bacteria > Bacillati > Actinomycetota > Actinomycetes > Micrococcales > Microbacteriaceae > Microbacterium > Microbacterium sp. SCN 69-37. Next base: position 37,382 of record NZ_MEEL01000035.1, on the reverse strand, counting down.
CCGCGGAGTCGGCCTTCGCCGCCGCGGGCACGCTGCGTCGGGGCGCGATCGACGCCTTCGCCCGCGACCGCATCCGGGAGTACGACATCCGCACGCAGGGGCCGGACACCCTCGCCGGCACACTCTCGGGCGGAAACCAGCAGAAGGTTGTCATCGCCCGTGAGATGAGCCGCGAGCTCCGCCTGCTCGTCGTCGCCCAGCCGACCCGCGGTGTCGACGTCGGGTCGATCGAGTTCATCCACCGTCGCATCATCGAGACGCGCGATTCCGGTATCCCCGTCATCGTCGTCTCCACCGAGCTGGACGAGGTCAGCGCGCTCGCCGACCGCATCGCCGTGATGTATCGCGGCACGATCGTCGGCGTCGTCCCCGGCGACACGCCCCGCGACACCCTCGGTCTCATGATGGCCGGAGCCCACGACCCGGAGGTGGCCGCATGAGCGGATCGACGCCCACGAACGACGGCGCGGCGGGTGTGCCGCTCGGCGAGGCCGAGCTGCCCCGCGCGAGCGGGCCGCTGACCGGCGAGCCCGCACCCCGCGAGGGCGAGGAGTTCCCGCCGACGCGGTCGGGAGTCTTCCTCAAGGAGCTGCTGCGCGGCAGTGCGGTGACGACCTTCCTGGCCATCGTGCTCGCCATGATCGTCGGCGGCATCCTCATCGCCGTGACCAACAAGGACGTGCAGGCGGCATCCTCCTACTTCTTCGCGCGGCCCGGTGACACCCTCGTCGCGATCTGGCAGGCCGTCTACAACGGCTACGAGGCGCTCTTCCGGGGTGCCGTGTTCAACGCCCGCGGCGCCGACTTCGCGGCGCAGATCCGCCCGCTGACCAACTCGCTCGGGTTCGCGACGCCGCTCATCGCGGCCGGCCTTGGCGTCGCGCTCGCCTTCCGTGCGGGACTGTTCAACATCGGCGCCCGCGGTCAGATGCTCGTCGGCGCGATCTTCGCCGGCCTGTTCGCGTTCAACCTCGATCTGCCGATGTGGCTGCACCTTCCCCTCACTCTGCTCGCCGGCATCGTCGGCGGTGCGCTCTGGGGCGGGCTGGTGGGCCTGCTGAAGGCCAAGACCGGGGCGCACGAGGTGATCCTCACGATCATGCTCAACTACGTCGCGTTCTACCTCCTGCTGTGGATGACGCGCACGCCCGGGCTGCTCCAGGCCCCGGGTACCAACCAGCCGCAGACGAAGCCCACGCCCGCCTCCGCGCAGTTCCCCGACCTCCTCGGCCCGCTCTTCCCGCAGCTGGACTGGGGCTTCGTCGTGGTGCTCGCGGCCACCGTGTTCGTCTGGTGGCTCATTGAGCGGTCGAGCCTCGGCCTGCGGCTGCGCGCCGTCGGCGAGAACCCGCGAGCCGCGCGGGCCGCGGGCATGAGCGTGGACCGCCTCTACATCTACGCGATGCTCTTCGCGGGCGGCCTGGCGGGCCTCGCCGCCATGAACCAGATCCAGGGCACCGTCACGACGGGCTTCGGCGCGACGATCGACGCCGGCATCGGCTTCGATGCGATCACCGTCGCCCTCCTCGGTCGTAGCCGCGCGTGGGGGACCCTGGCTGCCGGCATCCTCTTCGGTGCGCTCAAGGCGGGATCGTTCTCGATGCAGGCACAGGGCATCCCCGTGGACATCGTGCTCGTCGTGCAGTCGTTGATCGTACTGTTCATCGCGGCGCCGCCGCTCCTGCGCGCCGTGTTCTTCCTCCCCAAGACCGACGCCGAGAAGGCGGCCAATGCGCGAGCGAAGGCCGCGAAGAAGGCGGTGGCCGCATGAGCGCCTCGACACCGGCAGCCCAGATCGAGCAGAGTGACGGCACCATCCAGCTGGTCGTCGTCCGGGAGCGGCACTTCAAGGCGCCGATCGTTCTCGCGGTCATCCTCGTGCTGCTGGCCGCCCTCTTCGGCCTGGCACCGCGCGTCGGTGTCTCGACCTTCCGTCTCGGCGATCCGTCGCAGTCCTTCGGTCTGCCCGACGTGGGCGTCCCCACCGCGCCGACCGCCTGGACGCTGTGGGCCGTGCTGGTCGTGCTCACCGCCGGCGCGGCGTGGCGGGCGTGGACGTACCGTCGTCCGTCCCTCTGGCTGACGATCGCGTTCGGCGTTCTCGGCGTCGTGGCGTTCCTGGTGTGGGCCGCTGCCGACGGGTTCGTGCCCGTCTCGAGCCTGCTGTTCGGCGCCGTATCGCTGTCGGTGCCCCTCGTCTTCGGTGCGCTCGGCGGTGTGATCGGCGAACGCGTGGGCGTGGTCAACGTCGCGATCGAAGGACAGCTGCTGCTCGGTGCGTTCTCGGCCGCCGTGCTCTCCAGCATCACGCACAACCCGTTCATCGGGCTGCTCGGCGCCATGGTCGGCGGTGTCCTCGTCTCGTTCGTGCTCGCAGCCTTCGCGCTCAAGTACCTCGTCGACCAGGTCATCGTCGGTGTCGTGCTGAACGTCCTCGTGACCGGTCTGACCGGCTTCCTGTACGGTGCGCTCCTGGCTCCCAACGAGCAGCAGCTCAACACCCCGGAGCGCTTCGGCCGTATCCAGATCCCCGTGCTGAGCGAGATCCCGATCATCGGACCGGTGCTGTTCAACCAGACCTTCATCGTGTACCTCATGTTCGTGACGGTTCCGCTCGTGGCCTGGGGCCTCTACCGCACGCGGTGGGGCCTGCGCCTGCGCGCCGTCGGCGAACACCCGCAGGCGGCCGACACGGTCGGCATCAAGGTGAACACGTCCCGGTTCTGGAACGTCTCGCTGGCCGGCGCGATCGCCGGCATCGGCGGAGCGTACTTCACGCTCGTCTCGGTGCCGCAGTTCGGCAAGGACATGACCGCGGGGCTCGGCTTCATCGCCCTCGCGGCCGTCATCTTCGGTCGCTGGGACCCGATCCGCGCGACTCTCGCCGCCCTGCTGTTCGGCTTCGCGACCAACCTGCAGAACCTGCTGACGATCCTGAAGACGCCGATCCCCAGCGAGTTCATGCTCATGCTCCCGTACGTCGTGACGATCCTCGCGGTCGCCGGCTTCGCCGGCCAGATCCGCGGGCCCGCGGCATCCGGCAAGCCCTATATCAAGGAGTGACCTCTTTCATGACCGACATCGACTGGGACGAGCTGCGCGCCGTCGCCACCGAGGCCATGCACCGCGCGTATGCGCCCTACTCCCGCTATCAGGTGGGTGCCGCGGCGCTGGTCAGCGATGGACGTATCGTGTCGGGCTGCAACGTCGAGAACGCCTCCTACGGCGTCGGGCTCTGCGCCGAATGTGCCCTCGTGGGCGATCTGCACATGTCCGGAGGCGGGCAGCTCGTCGCTTTCGTATGCGTCAACAAGGAGGGGCAGACGATCATGCCGTGCGGGCGCTGCCGTCAGCTGCTCAACGAGTTCGCCCTTCCGGGAATGCTGCTGGAGACCGTCTCCGGCATCCGCACGATCGATGAGGTGCTGCCCGATGCCTTCGGCCCGCGCGACCTCGAGGAGGTGTCGCGATGAGCGGCGGGACGCAGAACACGCCGGATGCCGCGGTCGAGCCCTTCGACGCGGTCGACGTCATCCGCACAAAGCGTGACCACGGCGCGGTGCCCGAAGACGCCCTGCGCTGGATGATCGACGCGTACACGCGCGAATACGTCGCCGACTCGCAGATGGCCGCGTTCGCGATGGCGGTGCTGCTCAACGGCATGAACCGCGACGAGATCCGTGTCATGACCGACGCGATGATCGCCTCGGGGGAGCGGATGAGCTTCGCCGGACTCGGCAAGCGCACCGTCGACAAGCACTCCACCGGCGGGGTCGGCGACAAGATCACGCTGCCGCTCGCGCCGCTCGTCGCGGCATTCGGCGTCGCGGTGCCGCAGCTGTCCGGCCGGGGCCTCGGTCACACCGGCGGCACGCTCGACAAGCTCGAGTCGATCCCGGGGTGGCGCGCCGCGCTCTCCAACGACGAGATGTTCGCGCAGTTGCGCGACGTCGGCGCCGTCATTTGCGCGGCCGGCTCGGGCCTGGCTCCGGCGGACAAGCGGCTGTACGCGCTGCGCGATGTCACCGGCACGGTCGAGGCCATCCCGCTGATCGCGTCGAGCATCATGTCGAAGAAGATCGCCGAAGGCACCGACGCGCTCGTTCTCGACGTCAAGTTCGGCTCCGGCGCATTCATGCGCGATGTCGACAAGGCGCGCGAGCTCGCCCGCACGATGGTCGCCCTGGGCACCGACTCGGGCGTCGCGACGACGGCGCTTCTCACCGACATGAACACCCCGCTCGGCCTCACCATCGGCAATGCCAACGAGGTGCGCGAGTCGGTCGAGGTGCTCGCCGGCGGCGGCCCGGCCGATATCGTCGAGCTGACCGTGGCTCTGGCGCGCGAGATGCTGGCCCTCGCCGGACAGCCCGACGCCGACGTCGAAGCCGCGCTGCGCGACGGGCGCGCCATGGACGCGTGGCGGGAGATGATCCGTGCTCAGGACGGCGATCCCGATGCGCCGCTGCCCACCCCCCGCGAGACGCACACCGTTGTCGCTGCCCGAAACGGTGTGCTGACGCGGATGGAGGCGCTCCCGTTCGGCATCGCCGCCTGGCGTCTGGGGGCGGGACGCGCGCGCGCCCAGGACCCCGTCATCCACGCCGCCGGCATTGACCTGCACGTCAAGCCCGGCGCATCCATCGTCGCCGGACAGCCGTTGTTCACCCTTCTGGCCGATGATGACAAGCGCTTCGAGCGCGCCCTCGACGCGCTCGAAGGCGCGTGGGAGATCGGAACGGATGCCCCGGCATCCACTCCGCTCGTCCTCGAGCGCATCACCGCCTGACCTTAAGCTCCACCCGCACAGCCCACCAGAAGGAAGCCCCATGGCCACCGACCCCTACGCCGACCCGAAGCTCGAGGGCGTCTCCATCCGCTCGCTTCCCAAGGTCTCGCTCCACGATCACCTCGACGGTGCGCTGCGGCCTCAGACGATCATCGAACTCGCCGACGAGATCGGCCTCGATGTCCCGACGACGGATGCCGGGGAGCTCGCCGACTGGTTCGAGGACCAGAGCGACTCGGGTTCGCTGGTGGAGTATCTGAAGACCTTCGATTTGACGACCGCCGTCATGCAGAGCGCCGAGGGCCTTCGCCGCGTCGCGAAGGAGTTCGTGGAGGACCTCGCCGCCGACGGCGTGATCTACGGCGAGGTGCGCTGGGCGCCGGAGCAGCACCTCGCGGGCGGGCTGTCGCTCGAGGAGGCCGTCGAGGCCGTGCAGGAGGGCATCGAGGAAGGCGAGGATGCCGTCGATCGCTCGGGTCGCGACATCCGCGTCGGCCAGCTCATCACAGCGATGCGTCACGCCGACCGCTCGCTCGAGATCGCCCAGCTCGCCGTCGCGTTCCGCGGTCGCGGCGCAGTCGGCTTCGACATCGCCGGAGCGGAGGACGGCTTCCCGCCGTCGCGTCACCGCGCCGCCTTCGACTATCTCGCCTCAGAGTTCTTCCCGGTGACGGTGCACGCGGGAGAGGCGGCCGGTCTCGACTCGATCCGCTCCGCGATCCTCGACGGCCGCGCCCTGCGCCTCGGCCACGGCGTGCGCATCGCGGAAGACCTCGAGGTCGTGCAGCAGCAGGGCGACGAAGTGCTGGTGACCTTCGGAGACCTGGCGCGGTGGGTACGCGACCGTGAGATCCCGCTCGAGCTCTCGCCCTCCTCGAACCTGCAGACCGGGGCGATCGCGGCGTGGGGCAAGAGCCTCGAGGATCATCCGTTCGACCTGCTGTACCAGCTCGGCTTCGCCGTGACGGTCAACGTCGACAACCGCACGATGAGCCGCACCTCGCTCACGCGCGAGCTCGCGCTGCTGGCCGAGACCTTCGACTACCGTCTCGAAGACCTGGAGGCGTTCCAGCTGAACGCGGCCGCAGGCGCCTTCTTGTCGGTGGAGGAGCGCGAGGAGCTCATCGAGCTCATCGGCGAGGGCTTCGACGCCTGACCCGCACCCCACGGCAGCCCCGTCACGTGCGCGCCTCGAGTACGGCGACCGTTCACAACTCCGGAGCTTCCGAGCATTTCCGGCCCGGTGGGCCACAGATCGGGCCGTCCGCTCACAGTTCTCCGGAGTTGTGAACTCGCACGGTGCGCGGCGTGGTGCGAGGGCCGCGGGCTACCGCCCGCCGGAGAACCTCGATCACCCATTCCGGACGGAAGAGGATGTCCTCGGCGAGCAGCCGCAGAGTCGTGAAGCCGAGTCCGATTGCGGCGGCATCCCTGCGGCGGTCTCGCTTGTGATCCCCCCACGACCCGTGGTGCGAGCGACTGTCGCACTCGATGACAAGCCAGCCGTCGACGAGGAGATCCACTCGGCCGACGCCGTCGATTCGAACCTGCAGGTCCACGTGGCATCCCAGACTGCGCAGCATGAGGCGGACGAGGGTCTCGGTACCCGCCTCCGCACGTTGGTCGAGAAGCGGCCGCAGGGATCGGTAGCGCCCGGGAACGTGCGCGAAGACGTCAGCGAGACCGTCTTCATCCACTGCCCCGAGATGCCACGCGCTGTCGAGCGTGGCGATCGCATCCCGCGGCCGCTGGCAGCGCACCGCTGCACATAGTGCTTCGCGGACAGGTACGAGCACATCATCGGCGGCGCTGGAGGTGGGACGCCAATGTCGCACGATCTCCGTCGACGCCTCCGGTCGCGGCGTGCGGGAGGCGTCCGGAGCGAGCTGGATGTGCAACCCCGCACGCTCCCGTACGAACACGCCGAGAAGTCGCAACAGTGAGACGCAGTCCAGGCGCCCGCCCCACTGCACCGCCGCGCACACCTGCGGATCGGTGTCCCGGGGCAGATAGTGATCGCGCCGCAGGCGCAGGAGCCGTCCGTCGCGCACCGCATCGGTGATCTGTCGGCCGGTGGCTCCCGCGGCGAGCAGGTGAGCACGCCGCAGAACAGCGGTCGGGACGTCGCTGGGCAGAACGAGACGGTCGGCAGAAGATCGGATCATGTCCAGAACTCTGACCGCGACGCCCGTCGGGCAGGGCTTTGTGTGCCGCGTCGGTGGACGACCGGGTTCAGCGGGGCGCGGGGGAGGAGGCGTCGCCGTTCACAACTCCGGAGATGCGCTCGCGACCGTCGGCCACAGCCCGGGCTGGGTGCGGTGTACCGAGGGATCTCCGGAGTTGTGAACGGTGGAAGGGGCCCCGGGCTCCGCGGCCGGAAGCCAGCGCGGTCCGCCGTCCCGGGGGCGCGGGAGCGGGTCAGAGCTCGGACTGACGCTGTCCGACGACGGCTTCGACCGCGGCGAACAGCGGGTGCGACGGCTCCAGACCCGTCACCGCGGCGGTGAAGGTGGCCGCGTCCTCGGCGCGCAGTCGTCGCTGCATCTCCACCGACTGCTCATCGTCGGGCTCGTCGAACTCCAGCGCCGCCCCGATCGCCTCGACCAGGGCGGTCGTGGACAGCCCCCGCTCGGCGGCGGCCGCGGCGGGGCCGATGAACCGCTCGTGTCGCGAGAGTTTGCGCAACGGCTGGCGCCCGACGCGGCCGACGGTGTCGGGCAGAGCCGGGTTGGCGAAGCGGCGCAGGATCGTCGCACGGTACTCGGCGAGCTCGGCAGCATCCCATCCGTGCACCGCGACCAGCAGTGCGGACGTCTCTTCGAGCGCGGCGGCCACGCGGGAGACGATGGACGGATCCGCCAGCGCGTCGGAGATCTTCTCGACGCCCGCGCGGGCCCCGAAGTAGGCGGTCGCGGCGTGACCGGTGTTCACCGTGAAGAGCTTGCGCTCGATATAGGGGGCGAGGTCGTCGACGAAGTGGGCGCCGGGGATGTGGGGCGGGGCGTCGGCGAAGGGGGGCCGTTCAATGGCCCATTCGAAGAAGGGTTCCACGGTGACGTCGATCCCCGCGCCTTCCGGCTGTGCGGGCACGATTCGGTCGACGGCGGTGTTGGCGAACACCGCCCGGTTGCTGATCGCGTCCCACGCGTCACCCGCCTGCTCGCGGATCTCGTCGCGGAGGGTGTCGGTCGCCCCGATCGCGTTCTCGCACGCCATGACCTGCAGCGGAGGCCGAGACGGGTCGCGCAGGGCCAAACCGGCCAGGATGTGCGGCGCGACGAAGCGCAGGATCGTCGGGCCGACCGCGGTGGTCACCACCTCGGCGGTGGCGATCTCGTCGATCAGCGCCTGCGGATCGGTGGCGCTGTTGATCGCGCGGAAGCCTGTCACGACCGTGTCGGTGCCGCCATCGCCGACCTCGTGGACGGTGTACTCCGAAGCCGCGTTGATGGCGTCGACCAAGGATGCCGCGACATCCGAGAACACCAGCTCGTAGCCGCCTTCGTGCAGCAGCAGCCCGACGAAGCCGCGACCGATGTTACCGGCGCCGAAGTGGACGGCCTTCATCAGCCGTTCACCGTCGACAGCAGTGCGAACAGGTCCTCTGCGGTGGTCGCCGCCTTCAGGCGTGCGACCTCCTCGTCTTCGGAGAACATCAGGGCGATCTGCGAGAGGATGTCCAGGTGCTCATCGCCCTTGCCGGCGATGCCGACGACGAAACTGACCTTCTCGCCGTCCCAGTCGACGCCGCCGTCATAGCGGACGAACGAGAGCGCCGAGTCGAGGATGGCATCCTTCGTCTCGTTGGTGCCGTGGGGGATCGCGAGCTCGTTGCCCATGTAGGTGGACACGGTCTGCTCGCGCTGGAGCATCGCGTCGTAGTAGGCGGAGGTGACGGCTCCGGCGGCTTCGAGGATGTCCGCGGCCTCACGCATGGCGTGCTCTTTCGTGACCGATCCGGAGTGGATCCGAACCTGATCGATCTTCAGTACATCGCGTGACATGTCGTCCTCGTCTCTGTGCGTAGCGTCGTCTCGGTCATCGTACGTCTGGGCGACGCTGTATCGGGTGAGAGCCGCGGGGGCGGGGCATCGCGCATCCCGTCCCCGCGGCGTCAGGGTGGGCCTGAGCGATCAGGCCTGGTTCTTGTGCTGCTGGACCACCAGATCCACGACCTCGTCGTACTTCGGCGAGTTCATGAAGTTGTCCACCGACACGTGAGTCGCGTTCGGCGTGCGCCCGCGTGCGCGGTCGGTGAGCTGCTGCTGGGTGATCACGAGGTCTTCGCTGCCGTCGAGGTTGGCGATCGCCTTGTTGGTGACCGAGACGTCGTCGATGCCCGCCTTCTTGATCTTGTTGCGCAGCACGCTCGCGCCCATCGCGGACGAGCCCATACCGGCGTCGCAGGCGAACACGATGTTCGTCACGCGTGCGGCGGGTACCACCGTTCCCGCGGCGACGGCGTCGGCGGCCCGGTCGGCCGACAGCGACGACTGGTCACCCTCGAGCCCGGCGTTCGCGGCCGCCCCGGCGCGGAGGCCGGCGAGGGCCTCGGAGCTCTTGCCCTTGTTCGCCTCGGTCTGGGCGATCGCCGCCTCGAACGATGCGCTGGAGTCCGCCTCTGCGGCCAGGTCACGCTTGCGGGACGCCCGCAGGATCACCGCGGTGATCAAGAACGTCACGGTGGCGGCGAGGATCACCGACAGATACACGACGAACAGGTTGCCGACGCCCGGGCCGATGGCCGCGGCAGTCACGGCGATGATGCTTCCGGGAGCTGCCGGGAAAGCGAGGCCGCCGCCCAGCAGCATGTTGGTCGTCACGCCGGTCGCGCCTCCCGCGATGAGGGCGAGGATCGTCATCGGCTTGCTCAGCGCGTACGGGAAGTAGATCTCGTGGATGCCGCCGAAGAACTGGATGATGATCGCGCCCGGAGCCGAAGCGCGAGCCGCACCGACGCCGAAGAAGGTGAAGGCGAGCAGAAGTCCGACGCCGGGGCCGGGGTTGGCCTCGATGAGGAAGAGGATCGACTTGCCCGCCTCGGTCGCCTGCTGGATGCCGAGGGGGGTGAACACGCCGTGGTTGATGGCGTTGTTGAGGAACAGCACCTTCGCCGGCTCGACGATGATCGACAGCAGCGGGAGCAGGTTGACGCTGACGAGCCAGCCCACGATGCCGCCGAGGAACGTCGAGATTCCCAGCATGATGGGGCCGAAGGCGAAGAAACCGACGATCGCCAAGATCATGCCCAGGATGCCGGCGGAGAAGTTGTTCACCAGCATTTCGAAGCCCGGCTTGATCTTGCCGTCCCAGAGCTTGTCCATCTGCTTGGTGATCCAGGCCGCCAGCGGGCCCATGATCATCGCGCCGAGGAACATGGGGATGTCGGTGCCGACGATGACACCCATGGTGGCGATCGTCGCCACCACGCCGCCGCGCTCGCCGTAGACCATGCGACCGCCGGTGTTGGCGATCAGCAGCGGCAACAGATAGGTGACCATCGGGCCGACGAGGCCGACGTAGGCCGCAAAGTTGCCCGCATCGCCGCTCGCCAGCGCCGTCATCGCGCCGTTCCAGCCGATGTCCGCCGCGTTTCCGCCGCCACCGATGATCTCCGCGACGGGAGACCAGTGCCACCCGAACGGGCTCTCCGCGCCGAAGAAGCCCTTCGTGATGAAGAGCATCGTGATGAAGCCCCAGGCGATAAAGGCCGCGATGTTCGGCATGATCATGCCGGACAGGAAGGTGCCGAACCTCTGCACGCCGACGCGTGCGCGGTTCACCCCCGTCGATGTCGTGGACGCCGTTGTCATTGTCTTCGTTCCCTTCGAATGTGCCGCGCCGTCAGCCGGCGAGGTTCTCAGCGGCGGCCTGAGCCGCCGATCGTGCGGATGCCGCGTCATCGGCGGCAAGAGCGGCCGCGGCGATGCGCTCGGCATCCTCGCGGGTGTACTGCAGAAGCGAGGCGCGCACGTCCGCGAGGGCCGTGGGAGCCATCGACAGCGTCGTCGCGCCGAGGCCCACGAGCACGACGGCCAGCAGCGGGTCGGCGGCGGCCTCGCCGCAGATGCCGACCGGCTTGCCGTTGGCCTTGCCGCCGGAGGCGGTCATCTTGATCAGCTCCAGGACCGCGGGGTGCCAGGGGTCCTGGTACGACGCCACCGAGCCGAGCAGGCGGTCGGCGGCGAGCGTGTACTGCGTGAGGTCGTTCGTGCCGATGGAGGCGAAGTCCGCGATCTGGAGGATGCGCTTCGCCTGGACCGCGGACGAGGGGACCTCGACCATGACGCCGGCGGTCTTGATGCCGTACTCCTTCGCGAGCGTCACGAAGTAGTCCGCTTCCTCGACGGTGGCGACCATCGGCGCCATGACCCAGAGGTCGGCCTCGGTCGCGGCGTCCGCGTTCGCGAGCGCGGTGAGCTGCTCGCGCAGGATGTCCTCGCTGGCGCGGAGGGCGCGCAGGCCCCGAAGGCCCAGGGCGGGGTTGTCTTCGTGCGCGTCGTTGAGGAAGGCGAGGGGCTTGTCCGCCCCGGCGTCGAGAGCGCGGACGACGACCTTCTTGCCGGGGAACGCCTTCAGCAGCTCGGTGTACGACGCGGTCTGCTCGTCGACGGTCGGTGCCTGCGTGGCCGACAGGAAGAGGAACTCGGTGCGGAACAGGCCGACGCCCTCGGCGCCCAGCTCGACCGCCTCGGCGGCGCCGCCCGGCTTGCCGAGGTTGGCCAGCAGCGGCACGGCGGAGCCGTCCTTCAGTGCACCCGGGGTGAGCGGGGCGGATGCCGCGGCGGCACGGTCGGCGGCGCGGTTGTGGGCCTGGGCGAGCTCGTCCTCGGTGGGGTCGACGGTCACGACACCCTTCGCGGCATCCACGATGACCGTCTGCCCGTCGGTGAGGTCCTTCGCGGCGGCGGCGCCGACGATGGCGACGATGGACTTCTCGCGCGCCAGGATCGCGGTGTGCGAGGTCGGCCCGCCGTCGGTCGTGATGAGCGCGAGCACCTGGTCGAGGTCGAGCAGGGCGGTGTCGGCGGGGGCGAGGTCCTTCGCGACGAGCACGAACGGGTGACCGGGGTCGGGCACGCCCGGGGCGGGCAGGCCGCGCAGGCGTGCGATGACGCGCTGGGCGACGTCGTCGAGGTCGGCGGCGCGCTCCCCGAGATAGCCGCCCATCGCGGCCAGGGTGTCGCGGAAACTCGCGAACGCCTCGTGTACGGCATACTCGCCGGTCTTGCCGGCGTTCACGCGCGTGGAGACCTCGGTGTCGAGTGTGGGGTCCTCGGCCATCATCGCCTGGGCCTCCAGGACGTCGCGGGCGAGACCTCCGGCCTTTGAGCCGCGCTCCTCGAGCTCACGGGCGACGGCGGAGACCGCCGCGCGCACGCGGGCCAGCTCCTCGTCGGGCGTCAGCGTGCTGGGTACGTCCGAGGGGGCGGGCAGCGGGTCGGCCATACGGGCCACGGGACCCTGGGCGACGCCCAGTCCGATACCCACTCCACGCAGTTCACTCATCTTCGGGTCTCTCTTTCGGTTCAGTTGTCGTCGTGGTCGGTCGTGAGCAGCTCGGCGAGTACGTCGAGCACGGCGTTGGCGTTCTCGCCTTCCGCGGTGAGGGTGACGTAGTCGCCCTTCTCCGCTCCGAGGGAGATGACGCCCAGGATGCTGGCGGCGTTGACCGGTGCACCCGCGCCTTTGGAGATCGTGACCTCCAGGCCGGAGTCTTTCACGCCCTGGGCGAAGAGCTTCGCGGGGCGGGCGTGCAATCCGTTGGACGATCCGATGCGGATCGTGCGGGACACAAAGCTCATGCGGGGTTCCTCTCCGTCGAAGCGGGCATGTCGGGGTCTGTCCTCAGGGTCTCGTCGATCAGCGCGAGGGTGCGCGTGCCGTGGAGATCGCTGTAGATGTCGGGCGGAAGGAGGATCACGCGTACGAGACGCGGCGCCGCTTCGCGACGGATGCGATCCAGGCTGCTCTGCAGGTGGGGACCCACGAGCACCACGTCTGCGGCATCGATGTCGATCGGGAGCGACTGCTCGGTGCCGGCGACGGCACTGAGCTCACGCTCGGCCGCCTGCGCCGCGTGACGAACACGCTGCGCGACGAACGTGCTCGACGCTCCCGCGCCGCACACAACGAGGATCCTCATCGATCCGCCTCCTTCTCCGCCATTCTTGTGAAAGCGCTGGGAGGCGACAACCACACCTGTTTCCGCGGGGGCGGAAACACCCCGCGATGGGCGTGGTTGACTGGTGGATATGAGCAGAGCGCGCCAGGACCGGGTCATCGCTCTGCTCGCGCGCGAGGATGACTGGCTTACCGCCGCCGAGCTCGCCGACATCGTCGGAGTGACGCCGCGCAGCATCCGCAGCTACGTCACCGCGCTCAACGCCCGCGTGCCGCGGGGCGTCGTCGTGGAGTCCGGTCCGCTCGGATATCGCGCGGGTGCGGATGCGCCCGCAGCGCTGCGCGCCGGAGCGGATGCCGCGACGCCGCGGGAGCGCGTGCACCGGCTCGTGCGTCGACTGCTTTCGGGCCGCGAGGGCATCGACGTCTTCGAGACCGCCGAGGACTTCCACGTCAGTCCGGCGACCCTCGAAGGAGACCTGGGCCGGGTCCGTGCGCTGCTGGGCGACACCGAGCTCACGCTGGAGCGCAGCGGATCGCGCGCGCGGCTGAAGGGCACGGAGATGGCACAGCGTCGCCTGCTGAGCCGGCTTGCCCACGACGAGACGGACGACGGCGCGTTCGACCTCGATGCCCTCCGGCGCAGCCTCGGCGCGGGATCGATCGGCGAAGCGGTCTTCGGCCCGTTCAAAGCCGATCTGGTTTCGGGTCTGCGCGAGCTCGGCTACTTCGTCAACGAGTTCGGTATCGGCGATGTGATGATGCACGTCGCCATCACCGCCGACCGCGTCGCCCACGACCGTGCGCTGGAGACGACGGCGCTGGAGAGCACGACGCCCGCTCAGGAGCAGGTGGGGACGCTGCTGGACACGCTCTGTGAGCGCCATCTGGGGGTTCGCCTGGGGGCGGGCGACCGGCGCCACCTCTCCGCGCTCGTCCTCGGCCGCGTCGTCGCGCCCGGTCCCGGTGAGGCCGCGTCGGTGACACGAGCGGGTCTGCAGCCCGAGGTCGAGGCGGCGGTGCGCGACGTCGTGCACCGTGCGGCATCCGAGTTCCTCGTCGACATCGAGCACGAGGATTTCGTGCTGCGTCTCGCCCTCCACGTGCAGAACCTGCGGCTGCGCGCACAGGAGCAGGCGTGGTCGCGCAACCCCCTCACCCGCTCGCTGAAGGCGACCTACCCGATGATCTTCGAGGTCGCGGTGTTCATCGCCGACGGGCTACGGGGGCTTCTCGGCATCCCGCTCCTGGACGACGAGATCGCCTACATCGCGATGCACGTCGGGGGTCAGTTGGAACGGAGCCGTCACGCCGGCACGGTGTTGACCGCGACGATCGTGTGCCCCGGGTACTACGAACTGCATGAACTGCTGCGATCGAGCGTGGACCGCTCGCTCGGACAGGCGGTCGACGTCGTCGGCGTCGACACACGGGCCGACCCCGACTGGCGGGCGATCGAGACCGATCTGATCCTCACGACGATCGACCCGCCCTTCACCGGTGACGGCATCGTGCGCATCCAGCCCTTCCTCACGGAGAGCGACATCGAGCGGGTGCAGGCGGCGGCCGGACGCGTGCGCCGTGCGCGCCGCTTGGCGCGACTGCGCGATGAGCTCGGCCGCTACTTCTCCGCCGACGCCTTCATCGGGCGCGTTGCCGCGGATGCCGACGAGGAGAGCGTCATCCGCGACCTCGGAGCCCGACTCGTCGCGCTGGGCGTCATCGATGAGGGGTACGTCCAGCGCACGCTCGAGCGCGAACGGCTGTCATCGACCGCCTTCACCGACGCGCTCGCGGTGCCCCACGCGATCGGGATGACCGCGGCGCGCACGGCGATCGCCGTGGGCATCGCCGACCCGTCCATGGCCTGGGGCGAAGGGCGCGTGCAGGTGATCGCGATGGTGGCCTTCTCCGAGAGCGATCGCGAAGCGTTCCAGACGGTGTTCGAGCAGCTGGTCGAAGTGTTCAGCGAACGCGACAGCGTGCAGCGGATCGTCCGCCGCGGCACGTCTTTCGGACCCTTCCTCGACGAACTCGTGGCCGTCGTCGACGGCTGAGGCAACCGGAGCCACGCCGCACACGGTATCCGCTCAGCGCAGCCGGGCCCGCAGGCCCTGCTTCACCGTCGGCCACTCGTGCGGGAGGATCGAGTACACGACGGTGTCGCGCAGCGTGCCGTCGGGGCCGACCCGATGGTTGCGGAGCACGCCGTCCTGCTTTGCGCCGAGGCGCTCGATCGCTGCCCGCGACTGACGGTTGTGCCAGTGCGTGCAGAACTGCACGGCGATCACGTGGCACTGCTCGAACGCGTGCTCCAGCAGCAGGAGCTTGGCGGCCGTGTTCACACCGGTGCGCTGCACCGTCGGCGACAACCACGTGTAGCCGATCTCCACCCGCGGACTGTCCAGGTCGATGGTGCAGAACGTCGTCATCCCCACGGCCACGCCGCCGACCACGACGGCGAACGGGTTCATGCGCCCGGCGTCGCGTTCGGCGAGCCGGTGGGTGACGTCCGCGCTCGCGTCCGAGGGGACGGAGGTGTACCAGGCGTATTCCAGCCCCTCGCGGGCACGCTGGAGCTCGGCCGCGTGATCGGCCCGCAGCGGTTCGAGTCGGACACGCTCGTTCTCGAGGACGACAGGCTCGGTCAGCAGCACGCGCTGAACCTCCCCGGGTCGACCCACCGCCGCACTCACCCCTGCGCCGCGGCGATCAGCGCACGCGTGCCGGCATCCAGAGCGGCGAGCCGCTCCTGTGCGTCGTCCGCCGAGGTGCCGCGCACGTCCAGGTACGCCTTGAGCTTGGGCTCGGTGCCGCTCGGGCGCACGATCAGGCGCGACCCGTCCTCCAGCCACAGCCGCAGCACGTCGCTGGCCGGCACGCCGCCGGCGCCCGTGAGAAGGTCGTCGATGCCGGTCACCGCGACCGCGCCCACCCGAGCGGGCGGAGCCTGGCGGAGCGCCGACATGATGCGCCCGATCACCGACAGGTCCTCGACGCGCAGCGAGACCTGGCCCGACGCGAAGAAGCCGAACGTCTCCTGGAACTCTCGCAGCAGATCGGTGAGGCTCTCACCGCGCTCACGTGCCTCGGCGATCATGCCGAGAATCGCCACGGCGGCGGAGATGCCGTCCTTGTCGCGCACCGTCTCCGGGTTGACCAGGTACCCGAGCGCCTCCTCGAAGCCGTACAGGATGCCGGGTGCGCGCGAGATCCACTTGAAGCCCGTCAGCGTCGCGTGGAAGTCGAGACCGTAGTGCTCGGCGACGGTCTGCAGGCCCGGAGAGGACACCAACGAGCAGGCCAGCGACCCCGTCTCACCGCGTTCGCCGGCGCGGGCCGCGGCGCGCCAGCCCAGCAGCAGCCCGATCTCGTTGCCGGTCAGGCGCCGCCAGCCGCCGGGGGCTTTCTCATCGGGGAGGGCGACGGCCAGTCGATCGGCGTCCGGGTCGTTGGCGATCACGAAGTCGGCACCGACGGCGCGCGCCGTCTCGAACGCGAGATCCATCGCCCCCGGCTCCTCCGGATTGGGGAAGGCCACGGTCGGGAAGCGCCCGTCGGGCGCGATCTGCGCCTCCACGACACGGGGTCGGGGATAGCCGGCGACGTCGAGGATCGCGTGCAGGGTCTCTGAGCCCACGCCGTGCATGGCCGTGTACACCCAGTTCATGCCGGCGGCGCCCGCGGTGGCGGGGGCGACGGCCGCGGTGGCGGCGACGTAGGCGGTGATGACGGACTCGTCCGCGACCTCGTACGCGGCGCGAGCGAGATCCGGAACGAGCGAGGTCGCCGCGATGCGATCGATGTGCGCCGCGATCTCGGCGTCGGCGGGGGAGACGATCTGTGAGCCGTGGTCGGCGCCGCCGAGGTACACCTTGTAGCCGTTGTCGTCCGGCGGGTTGTGCGACGCCGTCACCATGACGCCCGCGGCGGCGCCGAGGTGGCGCACCGCGAAGGCCAGCACCGGAGTGGGGAGCATCCGCGGAAGCAGCACCGCGCGCAGGCCCGCGCCGGCGAACAGCTCCGCCGAGTCGCGGGCGAACACGTCCGAGTTGCGGCGGCCGTCGTAGCCGATGACCACGAGTGGTGTCGTTCCCGGCGCCGCCTTCCCACGCAGGTAGGCGGCGAATCCCGCGGCGGCCTGAGACACGAGCACCCGGTTCATGCGGTTGCTGCCCGCTCCCAGCCGTCCTCGCAGTCCCGCCGTGCCGAACTGCAGGCGGGAACCGAAACGATCGGCGAGGTCGGCGGATGCCGTCTCGTCGCCGGCCGCTGCGGCATCCACGATGGCACTCAGCTCCGCGCGGGTGACTTCGTCGGGATCCTGCGCGAGCCAGGCGCGCGCCGCGTCGAGCACGGTCGTCCCCGCGGCATCCGCGCCGCTCACAGCTGCCCGATCACGCGAGCCAGCAGCGCGGAGATCACGGGCTCGGCGGCCTGGCCGGCCTCGATGACCTCGGCGTGACTGAGCGGGCTCTTCTGGATGCCGGCGGCGAGGTTGGTGATGAGGGAGAAGCCCAACACCTCCATCCCGGCCTGACGCGCGGCGATCGCCTCGAGCGCCGTCGACATGCCGACGATGTGGCCGCCGATCGTCTTGGCCATCTGCACCTCCGCGGGGGTCTCGTAGTGCGGGCCGCGGAACTGGCAGTACACGCCTTCGTCGAGGGTCGGATCGACCGTGCGGGCGAGCTCTCGCAGGCGCGACGAATACAGATCGGTGAGGTCGATGAACGTCGCCCCCTCCAGCGGCGAGTCGGCCGTCAGGTTGATGTGGTCGCTGATGAGCACGGGCGTCCCGGGCGTCCACGTCTCCTTGATGCCGCCGGCTCCGTTGGTGAGCACCATCGTCGTCGCTCCGGTCGCGGCGGCCGTGCGGACGCTGTGGACGACCCGGCGGACGCCGTGTCCCTCGTAGTAGTGCGTGCGGGCGCCGATCACGAGCACGCGCTTTCCCTCGGGGGTGACGATGCTGCGGATCGATCCGACATGGCCGGCCAGCGCGGGCGCGCTGAAGCCGGTGACCTCGGTCGCGGGAATCGTCGCGGTCGTCTCGCCGACGAGGTCGGCCGCCTTGCCCCAGCCGCTGCCGAGCGTGAGCGCGATGTCGTGCCGTTCGACGCCGGTCAGGCGTGCGATGTCGCCGGCGGCGCGCGTGGCCACCTCGAACGGGTCGGCAGAAGGGTCGTCGAGCGGGTTGGTGTTCATGTCGGACATGCTCCCACTCTAGGAACCGCGGCCCCGGCGGGCCACTCGCCTCGTGCGCCGATCGCCGTCATCGCAGCGGCACGGGACGACGCCGGGGGCCTGAGACAATGGAGCAATGTCCTCGAGCTTCGTGAACACCCAGTCGGTCGCCGTCCTCGGGGGTGGTCCCGGTGGGTATGAAGCGGCGCTCGCAGCGGCACAGCTCGGCGCGGACGTCACCCTCGTGGAGCGTGCGGGCGTGGGCGGCGCGGCCGTCATCACCGACGTCGTCCCCTCCAAGAGCCTCATTGCGACGGCGGATGCCGCGGTCGCCATCTCGGAGGCCTCCGACCTCGGCGTGCAGTTCTTCGCGAAGGGGGAGAGCGGTGTCGCGCTCAAGCCCGAGGTCGCGATCAACCTCGCCGCGGTCAACAAGCGCCTGCTCTCGCTCGCTCGCCAGCAGTCCGATGACATGCGCGCGCAGCTGGTCGACGCCGGGGTGCGCATCATCTCGGGGCACGGGCGTCTGGACGGCCATCACGCGATCGTCGTGGCCACCGGCCCCGGCGGCACCGATTTCGATCGTGTCGAAGCCGACACCCTGGTCGTCGCCGTCGGCGCCTCGCCCCGCGAGCTGCCCACCGCCCGCCCCGACGGCGAGCGGATCCTCACGTGGACGCAGCTCTACGACATGAAGGCGCTTCCCGAGCACCTCATCGTCGTCGGCTCCGGCGTCACCGGTGCCGAGTTCGCCTCCGCTTACATGAACCTGGGCGCCAAGGTGACGCTCATCTCCAGCCGCGATCAGGTGCTCCCGGGCGAGGACGCCGACGCCGCCGCGGTCCTGGAGAAGGTCTTCACCCGGGGCGGCATGACGGTGATGTCGAAGTCGCGCGCCGAGGGGGTCGAGCGCACCGCCGACGGTGTCGTCGTCTCGCTCTCGGACGGCCGTACGGTCGAGGGCAGCCACTGCCTGCTCGCCGTCGGCTCGATCCCGAACACCTCGGGTATCGGACTCGAGGATGCCGGCGTGCGGCTGACCGCGTCGGGTCACATCCGCGTCAATCGCGTCGCCCGCACCTCGGTGCCGAACATCTACGCCGCCGGCGACTGCACGACCTTCGTTCCGCTGGCCTCGGTGGCCTCCATGCAGGGGCGCACCGCGATCTTCCACGCGCTCGGCGACACCGTCATCCCGCTGGAGCGTCGCCGCATCACCGCGAACATCTTCACGGCGCCCGAGATCGCCACCGTCGGCCGTCAGGAGAAGGACCTCGAGACGGGCGCCATCAACGGCTATGTCTACAAGCTGCCCCTCGCGGCGAACGCCCGCGCGAAGATGATGGGCATCACCGACGGCTTCGTCAAGATCATCGCGCGCGAGGGCAGCGGCACCGTCATCGGTGGCGTGATCGTCGCCCCGCGTGCCTCCGAGCTCATCTACCCGATCGCGATCGCCGTCGAGCGTCGGCTGACCGTGGATCAGGTCTCGCGCGTGTTCGCCGTCTTCCCCTCGCTCAGCGCGTCGATCACGGACGCGACCCGCGCGATGCACCTCGTCAACCGCGACGACGACTTCTTCGGCTGAGCGCTCTCGCCGCCGGCTCGCGCGTGCGCGCGCCTCTTACCGCTGCAGCTGCGCGGTCCAGACACCTTCGCCGTCCGACGAGGTTGCCGAGACGGTGAACGAGGTGAGGTTCTGCATCGCGGTGGGAATGGCGATGGGGGTGCGCAGGGCGCCGTTCTGACAGACGATGTCCTGCTGTGTCCCCACGGTCGAGCTTCCCGCGACGTAGGTGAGCGCGAACTCGGCGCGCGCGGCGCCGATGCAGCGCAGCTCCACGGCGCGAAACGCCGTCGCGGGGGAGAACTCGAGAGTGATGCCGCGCGCGGCGGAGGCTGTGATCGGGGCGCTCGCGGCCGTGTTCGGGGTCGTGCCCACGATCGCGGTCGACCATGCGGTCCACGCCGCGCGGTCGGCATCCGACGGGCCGGTGCTGCATCCGGCCAGGGTGAGAGCCAGGAGGCAGGCCGCGCCCGTCGCCAGGATCGGACGTGAGCGGGCCGGACGCATGATCAGGAGATCGTGAGCAGCTGGTGGCCGGCAGAGACGGTCGTGCCCGGGTCGGCGTTGATGGCGCCCACGACACCGTCCTTGTGGGCGGGGATGGGCTGCTCCATCTTCATGGCCTCCAGGACGACGACCAGGTCGCCCTTGACCACCGACTGGCCTTCTTCGACGGCGACCTTGACCACGGTGGCCTGCATCGGCGACTTGACCGCGTCGCCGGACGCACCGGCGACCGCCGAGGGCGCGTGCGAGCGGCGCGAGGGCGGCGCCGCCACGGGGCGACCGATCTTGGCCGGGGCCGCCGCGATGCGGTCCGGCAGGCTCACCTCGAGGCGCTTGCCCGACACCTCGACGACAACGGTGTGGCGCGGCTCGGCGCCGGCCGGGGCTTCGGCTTCGCCGTCCCACGGCGCGATGTCGTTGACGAACTCGGTCTCGATCCAGCGCGTGAACACGCCGAAGTGACCGTCTTCCGCGGTGAACGCGGGGTCGCGGACGACCTTGCGGTGGAAGGGCAGCACGGTGGGCATGCCCGCGACCTCGAACTCGTCGAGGGCGCGACGCGAGCGCTCCAGCGCCTCGGCGCGATCGCGGCCGGTGACGATGAGCTTGCCCAGCAGCGAGTCGAACGCGCCGGAGACGCTGTCGCCCGCGGTGACACCGGAGTCCAGGCGGATGCCGGGGCCGCCGAACGTCTTGAACTGGTGGATGCGTCCGGGTTGGGGAAGGAACCCGCGGCCCGGGTCTTCGCCGTTGATGCGGAACTCGATCGAGTGGCCGAGCGGCTCGGGGTCGTCGTAGTCGAGGCTGCCGCCCTCGGCGAGACGGAACTGCTCGCGCACCAGGTCGATGCCGGTGACCTCCTCGGAGACGGGGTGCTCGACCTGCAGGCGGGTGTTCACTTCGAGGAACGAGATCGTGCCGTCGGCGCCGATGAGGAACTCGCACGTGCCCGCCCCGACGTACCCGACCTCGCGGAGGATCGCCTTCGACGATGCGTAGAGCGTCTCCTTCTGCGCGGCGGTCAAAAACGGCGCGGGCGCCTCCTCGACGAGCTTCTGATGGCGTCGCTGCAGCGAGCAGTCGCGCGTCGACACGACGACGACGTTGCCCTCGGCATCCGCGAGGCACTGCGTCTCGACGTGGCGCGGCTTGTCGAGGTACTTCTCCACGAAGCACTCGCCGCGACCGAAGGCCGCGACCGCCTCGCGGGTGGCCGACTCGAACAGCTCGGCGACCTCGTCGAGCTCGCGGGCGACCTTGAGACCGCGTCCGCCGCCGCCGTAGGCGGCCTTGATCGCGATGGGAAGGCCCACCTGCTCGGCGAAGGCGACGACCTCATCGGCCCCGGCGACTGGCCCCGGGGTGCCCGGGGCCAGGGGAGCGCCCACCTTCTCGGCGACGTGGCGGGCCGTGACCTTGTCGCCCAGAGCCTCGATCGCCTCGGGTGACGGGCCGATCCAGATCATGCCGGCGGCGGTGACGGCGCGAGCGAACTCCGCATTCTCCGCGAGAAAGCCGTAACCGGGGTGCACCGCGTCGGCGCCGGAGCGGCGGGCGACCGAGAGGATCTTCTCGATCGACAGGTAGGTGTCGGCGCTCGTGGCGCCCTCGAGCGCGTACGCCTCGTCGGCGAGCTTGGCGTGCATGGCGTCGCGGTCCTGGTCGGCGTAGACCGCCACCGATGCCTTCCCCGAGTCGCGGGCGGCGCGGATCACTCGGACCGCGATCTCTCCGCGGTTCGCGACGAGCACTTTCGTGATCTGCGGGCGCGGGGACGTCAGGTCCAGTGAGCGTGGCATGGATGCCAGCCTACCCACGGGAGAGCATGCTCCTTTGGATCAACCGCACAAGATCGTCGGCGATTCGTGTGTGAGAGCCTACGAAGACGCGCCGTCGTCCGGCGCGCTGCCCGATCGGGAGGGGGCCGACCTCCACAGATCGGTCCAGGCGATGCCGAGCGCGTTGCACAGGCGGCGCACCGTCGACAGCGACATGCCCACCACCGTGGACGGATCGCCGTCGACGCGCTCGATGAAGGGCCCGCCCAGGCTGTCCACCGTGAACGCTCCGGCCACCTGCAACGGCTCGCCGGTCGCGACATACGCGGCGATCTCGGCATCCGAGATGTCCGAGACGAACGTGACCGCGGCGGCGGCCACGGCGTGCTCTTCGCGCGCCGGCTGTCCGGGGCGGACCCGGATGACGCTGTGGCCGGAGTGCAGCACGCCCGTCTTGCCTCGCATCTGCTCCCACCGCGCCACGGCAACCTCGGGTCGCAGCGGCTTGCCGAGCACCTGACCGTCGATCTCGAACATGGAGTCGCCGCCGACGACGACTCCGTCGAAGTCGGGCAGATCCCGCACGAGGGAGACCGCGACGTCGGCGGCTTTGCGTCGCGCGAGCAGCAGAACGTGCTCGTCAGGAGGCAGGATGCGCGCCTCCCGCTCCTGCACCTCGTCGATGACGGCCTCCTCGTCGACGTCAGGCGCACGCAGCAGCGGCTCGATGCCCGCCTGGCGCATGAGCATGAGGCGGGCGGGCGAAGTGGAGGCGAGGCACACGCGCATGCCGTCCAGCGTACGGTCCGTCGCGTGCGGGGTCGGCGATCCGTGACAGCATCGAAGGATGAACCCCGGAGACCTCCTCGACCTCGACATCACCGATGTGGCCCATGGTGGCGTGTTCATCGCACGTCATGAGGGGCGGGTCGTGTTCGTCTCCGATGCGGTTCCCGGGGAACGCGTCCGGGTGCGGCTGACCGAGACCGCGAAGTCGTCGTTCTGGCGCGGCGCCGTCGTCGAGGTGCTCGATGCCTCGCCGCATCGGCGTTCGCACGTCTGGGCGGCCGCCGATGTCGAGATCGACCCCGATCGGCGCCCCGGCGGGGCGGACTTCGGCCATATCGCGCTGGCGTACCAGCGCGAGCTGAAGCTCCAGGTGCTGCGTGACGCCCTCGAGCGCTTCGGCGGTCTCGAGCTCCCGTCGGTGGCCATTCGCGGTGCGCGTCCTCTCCTCTCGGAGCAGGGAGAGGTCGTCGCCGAGGAGCCCGCCGACGCGACCGGCTGGCGAACACGCGTGAGCCTCCACGTCGACGGCGACGGTCGGGTCGGCCCGTACGCGGCCCGCAGCCACCGCGTGATCGAGGTGGAGGAGCTGCCTCTCGCTACGGCCGAGATCCAGCGCGCGGCGCGTGCGCTGTCGGCTCCCTCAGGCCGGGTCGATCTCGTCCAGCCCGCCGACGGCCGTGTGCGCATCGTGCCCCGCCCCGAGGCCTCGACCGCCGTGCGGGCCGGATCGGGCCGTCGTGGCGGCGGTCCGCGGCGCGGCACGCCGCAACGTGCGGGAGGGGATGCCGCGGCGCACGAGATCATCACCGAGGACGTGGACGGGCGTTCGTTCCGGCTCGACGCGGGTGGGTTCTGGCAGGTGCACCGCCTCGCCGCGCACACCCTGACCCGCACCGTGGCCGATCTGCTCGCCGACGCCGACGGCGTCGATCCCGAGGCGCATCACCTCGACCTGTACGGCGGCGTCGGCCTGTTCGCCGCGACCCTCGGCACCCTCGGGGGCCCCGCCACCCGCATCACGACGGTCGAATCCGACCCGCGGGCGACCGAGCATGCGGGGGAGAACCTCGCTGACTGGGTGGGAGTGCGCGCCGAGACCGCCCGCGCCGACCGGTTCCTCGCGCGGTTGCACGCCCAGGCGAGCGCGGCGGAGCGCGGGCGCCTCGGTCGCGGCGTCACGCTGCTCGACCCACCGCGCGCCGGCGCGGGGCGGGAGGTCGTCGACGCGGTCGCGGCGCTCGCACCGGCATCCGTCGTCTATGTGGCGTGCGATCCGGTGGCGCTGGCACGGGATGTCGGAGCGTTCCGGGAGCGCGGGTATGGCGTCCGCCGCATCGAGGCTTTCGACCTATTTCCGCACTCGCACCACGTGGAAGCCGTGGCGCTCCTGCAGCGCGAACCGTGACGCCGGGGGCCGCCCGAACCTCACTCCTTCGTCGGATGTGGGCCTTCGAGTGGCCTCGTTAGGCTGAAGACATGACCCGCGTCGCCCTCATCGATGACCACGAGTCCGTGCGCCTCGGGCTCGAGGCGGCGTGCGCGCGTGCCATGACCAAAGAGGTCGTCTTCTCCGGCAGCAGCGTGAGGGCCTATCTCGAGTGGCGTCAGCGATCGGGAGCGGCGCCGGTCGACATCGTCGTGCTCGACCTCACGCTCGGCGACGGCACGACGGTCACCGAGAATGTCACCAGTATCATCGCCGACGGGTCGCCGGTGCTCATCCACAGCGTCGCCGATCGCCCCGGCGCGGTGCGGGAGGCGCTGGCGGCCGGAGCCGCCGGTGTCATCAGCAAGGCGTCTCGCATCGATGACGTCCTCGCCGCCATCCGCACCGTAGCCCGTGGAGACGCCCTGGACAATGTCGAGTGGGCCAGTGCCGTCGACGGTGACCGTGCCTTTGCCGACGCGCAGCTGTCCAACCGTGAACGCGATGTCCTCCGACTGTATGCCGCGGGCCTGCCGTTGAAAGCGGTCGCTGACCGGCTCGGCATCGCCTACTCCACGGCGAAGGAGAACATCGCGCGCGTGCGCACGAAGTACGTCGAGGTCGGCCGCCCCGCCCCCACGAAAGTCGATCTGCTCCGCCGGGCGATGGAGGACGGTCTCATGCCCGGCCACGCCGGAGCGACCCGCGGTGACGACTGAGCCCCTGCCGATCGCCGTCGACCCGGCGGTTCGCCGTCCCCTCGGCGACATCGCCGCGGGCGCGGAGCGGTTTACGCAAGCGAGGGTGGAGCGGATCATCCGCATCGTCGTCGCCCTGGGCTGCGCGGTGCTGGGCACGCAGGCCTTTCTCAATGCGCTGGGCTCGCGGCAGGAGGCACCGCCCGCGCACCTGCCGCTTCTGCTTGTCGTCTTCATCCCGCTCGCCATGATGGTCGCGGCATCCGTCGCCGGCGTGGGGGTGCGCACGGTCGCCGGCATCTTCGCGGTCGTCTTCCCGATCGTCCTGCTCTGCTGGCCCCTCGTCACCTACGCTCGTGCGGATGCCGCGGACGGTGCGCCCTGGATCTGGTATCTGCTCAACGTGGGCACCACGGCGGCCGTGCTGGCCTTCGGTCTGACGCTGCAGATCGCGTGGGCGGCGGTCATCCCGATCCTGTACGCGATCGCCCGGCTGACCCAACTCGGTGGCGCCCCCGCGGACGTCGTCGATGTCGTGCGCGATGCGGTGTTCGCCGCGATCCTCGCGGCGGTGGTGATCACCCTCGGGCGTCTGCTGCGGGGTGTGGCGGTCGGCATCGATCAGGCGCGCAGCGAGGCCGTCGCCTCCTACGCCGTCGCCGCCGCCCACAATGCCGCCGAGACCGAGCGGGTCGCCGTCGCCGCGCTCATGCACGACAGCGTGCTGGCGGCGCTGATCGCGGCCGAGCGGGCGCACACCCCGCGGGAGGAGGCGCTGGCGGCCGCGATGGCGAGAGAGGCCTTGACGCGGTTGGCCAACACCGACCAGGACGCGGGCGAGGGGCCCGACGAGCCGGTCGCCGTGGCGGCGATTGCGGCCGCCCTTCGCCGGGTGGTGGCCGATCTCGATGCGGACGTCCCCGTCGCCGCCGACATCGCCGCGGCTGCTCCGCTCGTTCCGGGGCGCGTCGCGCGCGCCGTCGTGCTGGCCGCCACGCAGGCCGTCTCCAACGCCATCGTCCATGCGCACGGAGAAGGCCTGCGCGTGGCTCTGCGAGCCGACGGGCAGCGCCTGCGCGTGCAGGTGACCGATCGCGGTCCCGGCTTCGATCCGGCGAGCATCCCCGATGATCGCCTGGGAATTCGTGGTTCCATCGTGGCGCGCATGGCGGCCGTCGGCGGCCGCGCGCGCGTGCGCACGGCGGCGGACGGGACGCACGTCGTCCTGGACTGGGAGTTCTCGCGATGAACTTCCGTGTGCGCGCCACCCTGTCGGCGTTGGCGATCGCCTTCACGACCTATCTCGCGATCGGCGGTCTCGTCTGGACGGCCGCGCCGCAGATGCCGCTCGTTCTGGTGTGCGCGGTGGCGCTGTATCTGGCGACGACGTGGATCTGCGTGTTCTGGAATTCGGGTGCTCTGCCCACGCGACGCGATCCCATCACCGGCGACCTCGGGCGCAGCTCGGTCCTGCCCGCCTGGGCTGCGGTGCTCGCGCTCGCCGCCGCGGTGCTGGTGCCCAACGCGACGTGGCTCGCCGTCCAGCCCGACGCGCGTGGCGCGGATGTCGGGACCTGGAGCTTGGGTGCGGTCGGTGCGCTCCTGACGATCGTGATGGTGCGCCGCCGCCCGTGGATCGCGTGGAGCGGGGTCGTCATCCTCGCCGCTGAAGCGGCCTTCTGGATCGGTCCGGCCGCAGCCCTGGCGCTCGGCGTGGTCGGCGCGGTGCTGTGGGTGGGGGTTGCGCAGCTGCTGACGTGGCTCGTCGATCGGGCCGCGCGCGACACCGCGGAGCTCGCCGCGCTCCAGCGAGCCGCGTCGGAGTGGCTCGCAAGCCAAGAGGGTATCCGGCGCGAACGTCGCACGCAGGTGCAGCGTGCCCTCGCCCTGGCCGGGCCGGTGCTCACCCGCACGATCGAGGCGTCGGGGAGGCTGAGCGAGGGCGAGCGTCACGCGGCGCGCATCGCCGAGGAAGCGCTGCGCGACGAACTGCGCGGCTCGGCTCTGCTCGACGCGGATGTGCGTGCGGCGCTCGCGGCGGCGCGGGAACGCGGGACGACGGTGTCCGTGCTCGACGAAGGGGGCCTCGACGGCCTCTCGCCGGCGGAGCGGGCGGCGGTTCGATCGCGGCTGGCGGCTGTCCTGACCGAGGCTGACTCGGACCGCGTCTACGTGCGAGCCGCCACCCACGACGACGTCGCCGTCACCGTCGTCGGTCGCTCGGCGGCCGACGATGACGGCGAGGACGAGGTCGATCTGTGGAGCGAGATTCCGCGACGGCCATGAATGCGCGCGGGCGGAAGATCCGCCACGGCCGTGGGACGAGACCGTTGGAAGAAGAGGAGGCGAGGGGCGGCGAAGCCGCCCGCCCCTCGCCATGCGAGTGGTTACCCGAAAACCGACTCGCGAAGGGCCGACCCACTCATGAAGCAGATCGGCCGAACGCAGAAGCGTTCCAGCGATATCGATTCTTCCCGGTGGAAGAAGCTGTGTCTGTAGGTATTTTGGGGGACAAGCGACCGACCGTGGCTCAGCCCGCGAATCGTCCCCAGGCGACGTCGCGACGCAGGGGTGCCCGGAGGCCGCGCGCCGAGACCTCCCAGGCCGACCGCAGCGGTGCGTCTTCGACGACCGCATCCGCGGCCTCGCGCTCGTAGGCCTCCGTGACGACGGCGATGACGGCGGCGAGCTCCTCCGCGGTGGGGTTTCCGCGACGGATGTCGATGTGCACGGCATCCGCGCCGGGCGGATCCGCCTCCGGCGCGGGCATCGCGGGCATGCTCATAGTGGGATGTTACCGTGCTTCTTCGCGGGCAGGCTGGCCCGCTTCCCGCGCAGGGAGCGGAGCGCCTTCGCGACCGCGACGCGCGTCTGGGCCGGCTCGATGATGCCGTCCAGCTCGCCGCGTTCGGCGGCGAGGAACGGCGAGGCGACGTTGTACGTGTACTCGTTCGCGAGGCGCTGCCGCACGGCGGCGACGTCTTCGCCCGCCTCCTCGGCCTTGCGGATCTCGCCGCGGTAGAGGATGTTGACGGCGCCCTGCCCGCCCATGACGGCGATCTCGGCGGTCGGCCACGCGAGGTTCACGTCCGCGCCCAGCTGCTTGGAACCCATCACGATGTACGCGCCGCCGTAGGCCTTGCGCAGGATCACGGTGACCAGCGGCACGGTCGCCTCGGCGTACGCGTACAGCAGCTTCGCGCCGCGGCGGATGACGCCCGTCCACTCCTGGTCGGTGCCGGGGAGGTAGCCGGGCACGTCGACGAGGGTGAGGATCGGGATCGAGAACGCGTCGCAGAAGCGCACGAAGCGGCTGGCCTTCTCGCCGGCCTCGATGTTGAGGGTGCCCGCCATCTGCGACGGCTGGTTCGCGATGATGCCGACCGTGCGGCCCTCGACGCGGCCGAGGCCGATGACGATGTTCGGGGCGAACAGCGGCTGCACCTCGAGGAAGTCGCCGCCGTCGACGATGTGCGAGATCACCTGGTGGATGTCGTACGGCTGGTTGGGGGAGTCGGGCACGACCGTGTTGAGGGTGCGATCGGCGTCGGTGGTCTCCCACTCGAAGCCGTTCTCGTACACCGGGATCTCCGCCATGTTGTTGTCGGGCAGGTAGCCCACCATCGAGCGGACGTAATCGATCGCATCGTCCTCGTCCTCGGCGAGGTAGTGCGCGACGCCGGAGCGGGTGTTGTGCGTGTAGGCGCCGCCGAGCTCCTCCATGCCGACGTCCTCACCGGTGACGGTCTTGATGACGTCGGGGCCGGTGACGAACATCTGGCTCGTCTTGTCCACCATGACGACGAAGTCGGTGAGGGCGGGGGAGTACACCGCACCGCCGGCAGCCGGACCCATGATGATCGAGATCTGGGGGATGACGCCGGATGCCGCGGTGTTCAGGCGGAAGATCTCGCCGTACTTGCCGAGGGCCACGACGCCCTCCTGAATGCGGGCGCCGCCCGAGTCGAGGATGCCGATGATCGGCATGCCGCCGCGCAGGGCGAACTCCATGACTTTGATGATCTTGTCGCCGGCGACCTCGCCGAGCGATCCGCCGAAGGTCGTGAAGTCCTGCGCGTAGACGGCGACGGTGCGGCCGTGGATCGTGCCGACGCCGGTGACGACCGAGTCGCCGTACGGGCGGGAGCGGTCCATCCCGAAGGCGCTCGTGCGGTGGCGCACGTACTCGTCGAGCTCGACGAACGAGCCCGGATCCACGAGCAGTTCGATCCGCTCGCGGGCGGTCATCTTGCCCTTGGCGTGCTGCTTCTCGCGGGCGACGACCTCGGCGTCGACGACGGCCTCCTGGTAGCGCGCGCGGAGGTCGGCGATCTTGCCGGCGGTCGTGGACAGGTCCGGCTGGTCGGACGAGGCGGACGGCGCGGGCTGGTCGGGCTGCTGTGGCACGCATTCCACCCTAGCGAGCGGGCCGTGCGCGCGGTTGGGGACCTGCGACAACGGGAACGGCGATCCGCTGTGGGGTATGCCACTCGATCGCGCGGTCTGCACCCCCGGCGTAGGGTGGCGGCATGCCGATTCCGTCTGAGGGATTCCCGCTGTCCGCCGCCGTCTCGCCCCGCGTCCACGTGATCGAGACGGTGGACTCGACGAACGCGAAACTGCTCCGGGATGCCGCGGACGACCCCGACGGGCACCCGCACCTGTCCGTGGTGGTCACGCGCGACCAGCGCGCCGGCCGGGGGCGGCTCGATCGCGCCTGGACGACCCCGCCCGGGTCGGCGCTCGCCGTCTCGGTGCTGCTGCGGGTGGGCGCCGTCGCCACGAGCGACCGCGGGTGGATCCCGCTCCTCGCGGGAGTGGCGATGGCGGATGCCGTCGCCGCACAGCTCCCGTCGATGCGGGCGGGTCGCGATGTGCAGCTCAAGTGGCCGAACGATGTGCTCGTACAGGGCCTGAAGATCAGCGGCATCCTCGCCGAGGTGCTGCCGACCGACCCGCACACGGTCGTGCTGGGCGCGGGCGTCAATACGACCATGGCGAAGGTGGATCTCCCGGTGCCGACCGCGACGTCATTCGCCGCGCTCGGGGCGACCGCGGACGAAGACCGGCTGCTCGCCGATTTCCTCACCGGTCTGCGCGACGGCATCGCGCGTCTGGCCGTCGACGGCTCGGCGGCGGTCGCCGACGACGTGGCCGCGCACTGCGCGACGCTCGGCGCGAAGGTCACGGTGTCGCTGCCGGACGGCACGACGTTGCACGGCACGGCGGTGCGCCTCGACGCCGACGGGCGGCTCGTCGTCTCGGCCGACGGGGTCGAAGCCGTCGTGTCCGCCGGTGACGTGGTGCACGTGCGCTGACCTGCGGGCGCGTTGCCGACGCGGGCACGCCGCGCCCGGCGGGATCCGGCGGTCGTGACCCATCTGCCGCCACAATGGTGGGGTGACCCAGCCGATGGCGTACCCGGGCCGCCCCGCGGCCCCTGCTCCGGGCGCCGCGACGCCCGAGTTGCGCATCGCGCGCGTGCGGCCGCACGCACGCCGACTGTTCTGGTCGGCTCTCGTCCTCGTGGCCGCCGCCGCGGCGGTCGGGTACTTCACCGACAACCTGCCCGAGCCTTTCGAGGACTGGATGCTGTGGGCTGTGGCCGGTGCCGCCGTGCTGCTGCTGGTGGTGCTGCCGTACCTGCGGTGGCTCGGTCACACCTACACCGTCACGACGCGACGGGTGATCGCGCAGGCGGGCCTGTTCGGCCGGAACCGGCGCGAGCTGCTGCACGCCCGCGGGTACACGATCTCCGAGCGTCGCGGGCCGCTGCAGCGGATGTGGGGAGCGGGCACGCTCACCCTGTCCAACGGCGTGGACGAGCCGCTGCGGATGGCGAACATCCCGGCCGTGCGGCTCGTGCACGAAGTGCTCAGCGACCAGGTCGAGGTGAGCCAGATCCTCGCCCACCGCGATTCGCACAGCATCCCGGTCATCGGCGATCCGCCGCCGCTTCCCTGATCCGCGCCGCGGGCACCGGCATCCGCCTCGCTCGGCTCGGCGACGGCCGGTTGCGACGCTCAGGCGACGAAAGAACACGCTCAGGCGCCGAAAGAACACGCTCAGGCGCCGAAAGAACAACTGCCCGCCGAGGGAACGGGTGTTGCCCGTGCTCTCGGCGCGCAGTTGTTCTCTCGCGGGGGATGGCGCGGTATCCCCCCTGTCGACCTGGGAGGATGGGGGTGACGAAAGGGAGCACGATGGCGCTGACACTCGGGATCGTCGGGGGCGGGCAGCTGGCCCGAATGATGATCGCTCCGGCGGTGGAGCTCGGCGTCGACGTGCGCGTGCTCGCCGAGGAGCCCGGCATGGCCGCGGCGCTGGCGGCGACCGCGACCGGCGATTACCGCGACCTCGAGACGGTGCGCGCGTTCGCGCGGGGCGTCGACGTGCTGACTTTCGACCACGAGCACGTGCCGCAGGAGGTGCTGCGCGCCCTCGTCGCGGACGGGGTCCGGGTCCATCCCGGCCCGGATGCGCTGCAGTTCGCGCAGGACAAGCTGCTCATGCGGGCGCGGCTGGCCGAGCTCGGCATGCCGCAGCCGGAGTGGGCGAGGGTGACGGATGCCGCGGGCCTGCAGTCCTTCCTGGACGAGCACGGCGGGCGGGCTGTCGTGAAGACGCCGCGCGGGGGGTACGACGGCAAGGGCGTGCGCGTCGTCGCAGACCCCGAGGAGGTCGCCGACTGGTTCGACGGCGGCGAACTGCTCGCCGAGGAGCTGGTGGACTTCACGCGCGAGCTCGCGCAGCAGGTGGCGCGGCGGCCGTCGGGTCAGCTCGTCGCCTATCCGGTCGTCGAGACGGTGCAGCGCGATGGGGTGTGCGCCGAGGTCATCGCGCCCGCACCGCACGGGTCGACGCGGCTGACGGAGGTGGCGGCATCCATCGGCTCCGCCATCGCGGAAGGACTGGGCGTGACCGGGATGCTGGCGGTGGAGCTGTTCCAGACCACCGATGACCGGCTGCTGGTGAACGAGCTGGCGATGCGTCCGCACAACAGCGGGCACTGGGGGCAGGACGGGGCCGTGACGGGACAGTTCGAGCAGCATGTGCGCGCCGTGCTCGACCTGCCGCTCGGCGATCCTGCGCCACGGCAGCCGTGGTCGGTGATGGTGAACATCCTGGGCGGTCCTGCGGACGGCACGCTCGAGAGCCGGTTCCCTGCCGTTCTCGAGGCTCATCCGGCGGTGAAGGTGCACACGTATGGCAAGGCGCCGCGCCCGGGCCGCAAGGTCGGCCACGTCAACGCCGTCGGCGACGACCTGGACGCCGTCGTCTACGAAGCCCGCGCCGCCGCCGCCTTCTTCGCCGACTGACCCCTTCCCGGCCGTTGAGCGAGGGAGCGCCAGCGACCGAGACGAAACGTCGCAACCCTTCCGGGACGGGGTGAGGCGTTTCGTCTCGCTCGTTCCTCGCTCGCTCAACGATCGGTGTTTCCCGCGCCCGCCCCGCTGGTCGTTGAGCGAGGGAGCGCCAGCGACCGAGACGAAACGGGGTGACCCGCCCCGCGCCGCGCGCCGCTCCGGCGATCTTCCAGCCTGCCGCCCTAACCTTGTCGGGTGACACGGCCCCTGCATTCCTCGGCATCCCCCCTCGTCGGCGTCGTCATGGGATCGGATTCCGACTGGCGCGTCATGAGTGACGCGTCGCAGGTGCTCAGCGAGTTCACGATCGCGCACGAGGTCGAGGTCGTCTCGGCGCACCGCACCCCCGACAAGCTGCTGCGCTACGGGCGTGAGGCGCGCGAGCGCGGCCTGAAGGTGATCATCGCCGGAGCCGGCGGCGCCGCGCATCTGCCGGGCATGCTGGCGTCGGTGACGGCCTTGCCAGTGATCGGCGTTCCGGTGCAGCTCGCGACGCTCGACGGGCTCGATTCGCTGCTGAGCATCGTCCAGATGCCCGCCGGCATCCCGGTGGCGACCGTCTCGATCAACGGCGCGAAGAACGCGGGGCTGCTGGCGGCGCGTATTCTCGGCGCCGCCGACGACCGCCTCGCCGACCGTGTCGAGCAGTATGCCCGCGCGCTCGAGGAGCAGGTCGAGGAGAAGAACCGCCGGCTGAAGGACTCGCTGTGAGCGTGTCGGCTCCGCCTCGTCCGCCGGCATCGCCGCGGGGCACCTCGGCCGGGGTGATCCTCGGCGAGCAGCCGATCCGGCGCCCCGATACGCGCTCGCCGAAGGTGATGACGCGGCGCGCGTGGTGGCTCGTGGCGATGAACTTCCTCGTGCCCGGTTCCGCACAGGTGCTGGCCGGCAACCGGCGGCTCGGCCGGGTCGGGCTCGCCTCGACCCTCGTGATGTGGGTGCTGGTCGTGCTGACGCTCGTCGCGGCGCTGGTGTGGCCGACGCTGATCGTCGACCTGGGCGTCAACGGGTTCGTCCTCCTCGTGGTGCAGTTCGTGCTGCTGGCGTACGCCGTGTTGTGGGTCGTGCTGACCGTGGACACGCTGCGGCTCGTGCGGCTGGTGAAGACGCGGCCGGGGGCACGCCCGCTCGTCGCGGTGACGGCGATCCTCGGGCTCGTTCTCGGGTCCGGTGGCGCCGTCTACGCCGCGCAGCAGCTTCTCGCTCCCGCGCGGGAGGCCCTGGCATCCATCTTCACGAACAACGCGCCGCCGGTGCCGCCGTCCAACGGGTACTACAACATCCTGCTGCTGGGAGCCGACAGCGGGCTCGGGCGCGACTCGATGCGGTTCGACAGCATCTCGGTGGTGTCGGTGAATGCCGAGACGGGGGCGGTGCACATCACCGGCATCCCCCGCGACCTCGCGCACGTGCCGTTCTCGGCGGGGCCGATGCAGGATCTGTATCCCGACGGGCTCGAGGGGCACATCTCGCAGACGTGTGGCTGGGGTCCCGGGATCAATCAGCTGATGAACGCGGTGGAGGTCTGTCGCGAGGATCGTGGCGCGGGTCTGTATCCGGATGCCGCGGCGAACAGTTCCACGCCGGCGATCGAGGCGACGAAGGATGCCGCGGAAGGAATCCTCGGGATCGAGATTCCGTACTATGCCTTCGTCGACATGAAGGGGTTCGCGGACATCGTCGACGCGCTCGGCGGGGTGGACATCACGGTGCAGGAGCGGCTGCCGAAGGGTGGGGGACCGGCGTACGACGGGCAGAGCGCCGAGGACTGGGCGATCGGCTGGATCGAGGCCGGGCCGCAGCACATGGACGGCGACACGGCGCAGTGGTACGCACGGTCGCGGTACACGACGAGCGACGCCGACCGGATGCGGCGGCAGCGCGAACTTCAGCAGGCGATCCTCGCGCAGGCGAACCCGGCGAACGTGTTGACGCGCTTCCAGGAGGTCGCGGCGGCGGGGGAGGACCTCGTGCAGACGGACATTCCGTCGTCGCTGCTGGGCTTCTTCGTGAACCTGGCCGTGAAGGCGAAGGACCAGCCCGTGCAGACGCTGGAGCTGACGCTCGACGGCGCGGGGATCGACACCGACAAGCCGACGCCGGAGGCGTATGCGCACGTGCGGGAGCTCATCCAGCAGGCGCTGTATCCGCCGTCGCCGACGCCCACGCCGGAGGGCTGAGCCGTGTCGGCGGTGTTGCGGGTCGTGCTGGATCAGGTGGTGTCCCCGACGGATGCCGACCTGGCGATGGCGTCACGGGAGCTCGCGCGGGCGCTCGTGGCGTCGACGCCGAGCGGATGCGAGGTCGCGGCGATCGTGCCGTCGGGCGCGGATGTCGCCGGGACGGTGGAGGGCGCGGTGCCGGGGCTGGCGTCGCTGGCGCGGATGCCGCTCGCGCGGCGGGAGCTGGCGGCATCGTGGCAGTTGGGCGTCGCGCCGGGGGTCGGGGGTGGCATGATCCACTCTCCGACGCTGCTGGCGCCGCTCGTCAAGCACGATCGGGTGCACGATCACGATCAGACCGTCGTGACCCTGTGGGATCTCGACGCGTGGGAGCGCCCCGCGGAGCTCGCACGGGGCGCGGTGACCTGGCACAAGGCGATGCTCAAGCGGGCCGCGAAGCACGCCGATGCGGTCGTCGTGCCGACCCACGCGATGGCGTCTCGCGTCGCGGAGCTGGGCGGCTTCGGGGACCGGATCCGGGTGATCGCCGGTGCCGCGCCGGCGCGTTTCGCGGTGCCCGTCGATGAGATCGGACGCCGTCGCGAGCTCGGACTGCCGGAGGGGTTCCTCCTCGTGGCGGGCTCGTCGGCGCCGTCCGCCCGACTGCCGGCGGCGTTCGCGGCCATCGCCCGCGCCGGATCGGACCTCCCCGTGGTCGTCATCGACGCGCCCGACGGCGATGAACCGGCCGTCGTCGATCTCGCCGCCGCCGCAGGGCTCGCGGAGGGACGCGTGCACGTGCGCGGCGCGCTCGAGGATGCCGACCGCGGTGCCGTGCTCGGCGGGGCTGTCCTGCTGCTGGCCCCGGCGACACTGTCGGCGTTCTGCTGGCGGGTGGTGGAAGCGCTCGCTGTCGGTGTACCGGTCGTGGCGTCCGATACGCCGACGCACCGCGAGGTGATCCTCGACGGGGGACTGTTCGCGGATGCCGGGTCCGGCGGCAGTGCTCCGGGCGTGGAGTCCCCCGCAGAATCGGCCGCCGGTGAGGCGCTGGCCGACGCCCTCGCCCAGGTGCTGGGGTCGACGGCCGCCGTCGAACGCTTCGCCGTGCTGGCGGGGGACCGGGGCCGCGCGTTCTCGTGGGACGGGGCCGCAGAGCGGGTCTGGCAGCTGCACGCCGACCTGTAGAGCGGCTGGAAACAGCGTGTCTTTGGTGTATCGGATCGCCGCCTGGTGGTAACAGCAGGTGACTTCCGTCACAATGGTCACATGGTCCCCCGAAACCACGGCTCCCGACGCGCGTATTGGTTCCCCTTTCGAAAGGGAATCGCGGCAATCGCGGCGGCGGGCGCGCTGGTGGGGTCACTGATCGTTGCGACGCCGGCCGTGGCGGTCGCTACGTTGCAGGAAATGACATCGACGACGGCTGAGGCCTCCCTCGCGGACACCGCCGTTGTCAAGACGGCGGCGGTGGTCGGGTTCAACGCCGAGAACATCATCTCCGACGCGCTGTTCTACGACGGGGCTGCGATGACCGCGGGGGAGATCCAGACCTTCCTCGATGCGAAGATCGGCGCCTGTCGCAACGGCAAATGCCTGAACGTGCTCACCACGGGCATTTCCTCGCGCGCTGCCGTGTACTCGCAGACCACCGGAAACCTCATCTGCTCAGCGATCGAGGGCGGCTCGATGAAGGTATCCGAGTTGATCTATCGGGTTCAGGTGGCGTGCGGAATCTCGGCGAAGGTGATTCTCGTGACGCTGCAGAAGGAACAGGGTCTCACGACGAGCAAGGAGCCGTCGGACTGGAACCTGAAGGCGGCGATGGGGGCATCGTGCCCCGACACCGCCCCGTGCGACCCGGCGTTCGCCGGGGTCGGCCCGCAGATCCTCAAGGGCACACAGCAGCTGAAGACCTACAAGGCGGCCAGGTTCGCCAAGCAGCCCGGCGTCAACTACATCGGATACAACCCCAGCGAGTCCTGCGGAGGCACGTACCTCAACATCCAGAACTACGCGACGGCGGCGCTCTACTCCTACACGCCCTATCAGCCCAACGCCGCCGCGCTGCGCGCCGGCTACGGAATCGGCGACAGCTGTTCGAGCTACGGCAACCGCAACTTCTACCAGTACTTCGCGGACTGGTTCGGGTTCGCCGAGCAGCCGGTCGTCGCGGGAGCTATCAAGGCCCGCTATGACGCGATAGGTGGAAGGTTGAGCTACCTTGGTCTGCCCACCGCCAATGAAGAATGCGGTCTCGCTCGTGGCGGGTGCTACCAACCATTCGCCGGGGGATACATCTTCATCTCCCCTGCGGGCGGGGTCTTCGACGTCTCTCAGGCGATTCGCGCCGGGTGGGGGCCATCCTTCGAGTGGGGTCCGCACGGTTACCCCACGGGTAACACGACCTGCGGGCTAACGAAGGGTGGGTGCTACCAAGTCTTTGAGAATGCAGTGATCTATAGCTCAGCGATGGGCTCGTACGCCGTGGAGTCTCTAATGCAAAGGGCATACTCGGCCGCAGAAGCCGAATGGGGAAGCCTTGGGTACCCGGTTGCAGCCATCCAGTGTGGGCTTTCCCGGGGCGGGTGTTATCAGGCGTTCGAGGGTGGACAGATATTCCGGAACCCCGCGGGCTACGCGTTCGCGGTCCTTTCGGACATCCGTGGAGCGTGGGCCCCCGACTTCGAATGGGGAGCGCTCGGGTACCCCGTCGGTGTGCGGGAATGTGGCTTGACCGATGGCGGCTGCTACCAGGCGTTTGAGGGCGGGCTCATCTTTAGCGCACCGCGTTCCGGAGCACACGCTCTGACTACCGACTTTGCGGCGGCGTATTCTGCCGTCAACGCTGAGTATGGCGTGCTCGGCTATCCCACGACCGATCGTGTCTGTGGGTTGGCTGGTGGCGGCTGTTATCAGGCGTTCCAGGGCGGGTACATCTACTCGTCGTCGGCTGGGGTGTTCGCGGTCCGTCCGGAGGTTCGGGCT